>JBJEAV010000030.1:0-4762 GCA_051869395.1 Prevotella sp. | reverse complement strand
TGCTAATCTATGTCGCCCTTTCAGGGCTGTAAAATAATACAAATAGATATATGCCGCCCTTCATGGGCTATAAAATAATACGAGAGATAAAATAAAAATATGATACAGATAAAGGTTATCAACAAGGGGCATCAGCAGTTGCCCGCTTACGCCACGCCACAGAGCGCAGGCATGGACTTGAGAGCCAATCTCGAAGAGTCAATAACAATCAGACCGATGGAGCGACGACTCATCGGCACTGGACTGCACATCGCACTGCCAGTGGGCTATGAGGCTCAGATAAGGCCGCGAAGCGGACTTGCCCTAAAGCACGGCATCACCGTGCTCAACACTCCCGGTACCGTGGATGCCGACTACCGCGGCGAAATCATGGTGCTGCTCGTGAACCTCTCCAACGAGGACTTCACCGTAAACGACGGTGAGCGCATAGCACAGATGGTAATAGCAAAACACGAACAGGGAGAATTCATCCTCGTGGACGCCCTCGACGAAACCGAGAGGGGAGAAGGAGGATATGGACATACGGGGGTTGTTTGAAGAATTAAAAAATTAAAATATTAAAATATTAAAATATTAAAATATTAAAGATTAGGAATTGAAGATAAAGATATTCATATTGGGGATGTTATTATCCTCACAGATTGCTACATACGCGCAGAAGGCTAACGACTCTGAGCGATATGACTACTTCTTCCTCGAAGCAATGACCGAGAGGGAGAAGGGAAACGCCACTGCCGCCTTCGAGATGCTGCGCCACTGCCTCGAAATCAATCCCGAAGCCTCAGAGGCATACTACTATCTCGCACACTACTACCTCGGGATGAAACAGCACGACAAGGCACTGGAGGCTTTCCAAAAGGCATCGCAGCTCGAACCCGACAACGTCAACTATCTCGAAACACTCGCCCAAATGTATCTGCAAAGCCAAGACCTAAAGTCCGCCACCGAGACATTCGAGAAACTCTCGAAAGCCGAACCGGAGCGCGAGGACGTACTGGGAATGCTCGTACAACTCTATAGCGAGGACGAAAAACTATATTCCAAGGCTATAGAAATACTCAACCGGCTGGAGGAGATTGACGGTATGAACGAGAGAATTTCATACTCCAAGGCCGACCTCTATTGCAAGATGAACAACGGGAAGGCAGCCGTGGCCGAAATGAAGAAACTCGCCGACCAATATCCCTACGACCTCAACTATCGCAACGCCTATGCCGACATGCTCTTGGCCAACGACCAGGACAAGAAGGCATACGACATCTATCGCGAAATCCTGAAGGAAGAACCGGGAAACAGCAAGGTGCTCATGTCGCTGAGAACATATTTCCAGGCAAAGGGCAACACTGCCGCAGCCGACTCCACCACCATAAAGATTCTCACTGCAAGCAATGCCAACACCGACGAGAAAATCTATATCCTCAGACAGGAGGTGATGGAAAACGAAAACAATGGCGGCGACTCAACCAAGGTTCTACAACTCTTCGAGCGCACCATAGCCGCCAAGGACTCCGACCCAGGCATCGGACTGCTTATGGCATCGTATATGGAGCTGAAGAAAATGCCACAGGAAGAAATCAACAAAGTGCTCGAAGGAGTGCTCGCAAAAGCTCCCGACAATGCGGCGGCAAGACTGCAACTCATTGCGGCGGCATGGCAGGAGAAAGACTTCGACAGGGTGGTCAGCCTTTGTGCAGCGGCACGACAGTACAACCCCGACGAGATGGCATTCTACTATTATCAGGGAGTGGCACTGGTGCAACAGGACAAAAACACCGAAGCCATAGAGACCTTCAGAAACGGAGTAGGCGTGATCAACGAGAACAGCTCGCCCGACATCGCCTCTGACCTCTACGCCATCCTCGGCGACCTGCTCCACCAAAACGGCGACAAGCAGGAGGCATACGCCGCCTACGACTCTTGCCTGCAATGGAAACCCGAGAACTACAGTTGCCTCAACAACTACGCCTATTACCTCTGCGAGGACGGCGGAGACCTGAACAAGGCGGAACAAATGAGCTACAAGACCATCAAGGCGGAGGCGAAAAACGCAACGTTCCTCGACACCTACGCATGGATTCTCTTCAGATTAGAGAGATTCGCCGAGGCAAAGATATATATCGAGCAGACACTGCAGTGCGACTCCGACTCGTCGGCTGTCATTGTGGAGCACGCCGGAGACATACACGCCAAGTGCGACAACATCGACAAGGCAGTGGAGCTATGGAAGGAGGCACTCAAAAAAGCCCCTGACAACGAGATTCTTGCACGCAAGATAAGACAGAGAAAATATATCAAAGAAGAAAAAAAATGAATATTAACACATTAAATGAAATAACAGACGATGAAAACCATTAGTATTTTGAAAGTCGCTATTGTGACTGTTACATTGGCATTATTTGCCTCTTGTAAGTCAACAAAGAACGTTGTCACCACTACACCGGTGGCACCAAGGAGTATGGAACTGCAGGAAACCCTGAACAAGGTGCTCGGAAACCAGCAGACTGCAAAATTCATCACCTCCAAAATCAAGTTCCAGGTCAAGGTGGGAAACCAGGACATGACCCTCACCGGAAACCTGAAGATGAAACGCGACGATGTCATCAGGCTGCAACTCATGGCATTCGGATTCGTTGAAGCGGCACGACTGGAGTTCACCAAGGACTATGTGCTCATCATGGACCGCATCAACAAGCAGTATCTCAAGGCATCCTACGAGCAGCTTGACTTCCTAAGACAGAGCGGACTCAACTTCTACAGTCTGCAGGCTCTCTTCTGGAATGAACTCTTCCAGCCAGGACAAACGACATTCACTCCTGAGATGATGAACAATTTTGAGACAGAAGAAGAAGGCGGGGATGTCATCATAGCACTCGAACAGGACAAGCTCTCATACAAATGGCTTGCCGAGAACGTGGGAGGTATGATCCACATGGCAAACATAGCATACAACGACAAATACCGCGGCAAGACCCAGCTCTACTGGAACTACACCGACTTCAAGGAACTGGGCGCAAAGAAGTTCCCCAACAAGAACGAGGTGACATTCACCACCCCGAAGACGGAAGTGAAGATTAACATGACTCTCAATTATATCGGCAACGAGGACGACTGGGAGACACGCACTCCTGTATCTGCCAAGTATAAGGAGGTCACCGTTGACGACATACTTCGCCGATTCATGGCTCTCTAACCATCTGTAAATGAAAAGAATAAACATACTCGTTATTTTATTTTTCGCCTTCACGCTGGCTTCTTCGGCACAAACCAAGAAGCCGGCGCGAAAGAAGGCGACTGCCACAACCACGGCTAAAAAGAAAAAGACAAACACCGGGAAAAAGACATCTACCGGAAAAAAGACAAATACTGCCGAATACGAGACCTCTTCCATCAAGGGGCTCAAAAACGAGCGTGCACAAATAAAAAAGCAGATTGCAGCACAGCAACAGAAACTGCGCAAAAACGAGCGCGACGTAAAGCAACGCCTGCAAAACCTGATGGTGATAAACACCGAAATAGCCGACAAAAGGCGCACCATCGACACCATACGTCGCGACATCTCGCATCTCGACGGCAACATCACGCAGCTCAACGGACAGCTTATTGAACTCAACAAGGAACTCAACGACAGAAAGCAGAAGTATGTCAAGTCGATGAGATACATGCACCGCAACCGCTCCATACAGAGCCAGCTGATGTTCATCTTCTCCGCCAAGAACTTCTCGCAGATGTACCGCAGAATGAGATTCATGCGCGAATACGCCTCCTACCAAAAGGCACAGGGCGAGGAGGTGAAGGCAAAGCAGGCAGAAATAACACAGAAACACAAGGAACTCACTGCCACCATGAAGCAGAAGAGCAACCTATTATATAAAGGTGAGGAGGAAAAACGCAACCTCGAAGGCAAGCAGGCTGAACAGCAGAACGTGGTGAACACACTGCAAAAACAGCAAAAGACCATACAGGGTATCATCGCCGAACAACAGAAACGCGACGCTGCCCTCAATGCACAGATTGACCGACTCGTGGCCATTGAGGTGGAAAAGGCCCGACAGAGAGCCATTGCCGAGGCAAAGCGCAAGGCTGCCGAAGAAGCCAAAAGACAGGAGGCAGAGCGCAAGCGCAAGGCTGAGGAACTGGCCCGCAAAAAGGCTGAGTTAGCACGCAAGCAAAAAGAGGCTGAAGCCGCAAATCGAAAGGCTGAAGAAGAGCGCAACCAGGAGGACCGCAAAGCCATTGCCGAAGCAAAGAAACTGGAGCGCGAGGTGGAGGAGGCGAAGAAGGAACAGTCGAAGCCTCTCGTTTATAACCTCGACTCTGAGGACCGGCGCATCAGCGGCAGTTTCGAGAGCAATCGCGGACGGCTGCCCATGCCTATCACCGGCAGCTACCGCATAGTGAGCCACTTCGGACAATACAACGTAGAGGGACTGAAGAACGTTCGCCTCGACAACAAGGGCATAAACATTCTCGGTTCACCCGGGGCAAAGGCACGCAGTATTTTCGACGGCGAGGTGAGTGCGGTGTTCAGCATGGGCGGTGTCAACGGTGTGATGGTGCGCCACGGAAGCTATATCTCCGTATATTGCAACCTATCCTCGGTGAGTGTTCACCGCGGACAAAAGGTCTCGGCACGACAGGTGCTTGGCACTGTGGGACAGGACAATATCCTGCAATTCCAACTGCGCAAGGAAAGGGCGAAGCTTAATCCGGAGGCGTGGGTGAGATGACATTTGGAAATTAGGAATTAGGAATTAGGAATTAG
>JBJEAV010000029.1:0-21577 GCA_051869395.1 Prevotella sp. | reverse complement strand
CACCTTATATATAATAAAACTTTTCATATTTTTTAAGTTTTTGAAATATTCATTTAGAATATTATGTGTATAATATGCTAAGCTTAGGATAATAGGGAAGTTAAAGGAGTTAAGGGAGTTAAAGAAGTTAAAGACATATGTTTCGTACTTGAGTACTCCCCAAAGGGTCAAAAACTATTGTCTTTAACTCCATTTAACTCCCTGAACTCCTTTAACTCCCTGAAATGAATAGTTACAGAATTAGCACCAATATATAAAAATAATAAAATATTTGCTGAAAGTTTCTTGTATATCATTTTTTTTTGTTACTTTTGCATCGTGAAATTGCAAAGTCAAGATTACAAAACATGATATAACATAAATATTAAAGAAACAAACTATGGATTTAGTTCAGAAAATCATCGAGCGCGCTAAAAGCAACAAGCAGCGCATCGTACTCCCCGAAGCCACCGAGGAGCGCACGTTGAGAGCAGCAGACAGAGTTCTGGCTGACGATGTGGCTGACCTTATACTCATCGGTAATCCCGACGAAGTACACAAATTGGCCAAAGAATGGGGTCTGACCAATATCGACAAGGCAACACTAATCGACCCTGAAAACAATCCCAAGGCTGAGGAATATGCCACATTGCTCGCCGAACTGCGCAAGAAGAAGGGTATGACCATCGAGCAGGCTCGCGAACTGGTGAAGAACCCTCTCTACCTTGGATGTATGATTATTAAGACAGAAGGTGCCGACGGACAGATCAGCGGTGCCCTAAGCACTACCGGCGACACACTGCGTCCCGCCCTGCAGATTATCAAGTGTGCCCCCGGCATCTCTTGCGTGAGTGGAGCCATGCTGCTCATCACCGACAAGGAGCAGTATGGCGAGGAAGGTATTCTCGTGATGGGTGACGTTGCAGTTACTCCTATGCCGGATGCCTCTCAGTTGGCACAGATTGCAGTATGTACCGCACAGACTGCCAAGAGTGTTGCAGGATTTGCAGAGCCTCGTGTGGCAATGTTGAGTTTCTCAACCAAGGGAAGCGCAAGTCATGAGGTGGTTGACAAGGTGGTGGAGGCAACACGTCTCGCCAAGGAACTCGACCCGACTCTTCAGATTGACGGTGAGCTTCAGGCTGACGCATCGCTCGTTCCTTCGGTAGGTGCAAAGAAGGCTCCCGGAAGCAAGATTGCAGGTCACGCCAACGTTTTGGTTGTCCCCTGCCTTGAGGTGGGTAACATCTCCTACAAGTTGGTAGAGCGTCTCGGTGGTGCAACTGCCCTCGGTCCAATCCTCCAGGGTATAGCCCGTCCGGTGAACGACCTGTCAAGAGGCTGCTCCGTTGACGACATCTACAAGATGGTGGCAATCACGGCATGTCAGGCTATGGACGCGAAGCAAGATTGAAAAATTGAAAAATTGAAAGATTGAAAGATTGAAATATTAAAGTTCACTATTCATTTATGAAGATTTTAGTTCTCAACTGTGGAAGCTCATCTATCAAGTATGCGCTTTACGACATGGACACAAAGGAGGTTATGACCTCCGGAGGTGCAGAGAGAGTGGGATTGGACGGAGCATTCGTCAAGGTGAAATTAGCTAACGGAGAGAAGAAGCAGATAATGCACGACATCCCCGAACATACTGAGGGTGTGAAGTTTATCTTCTCATTGTTGACCGACCCCGAAATCGGTGTCATCAAAGACCTCAAGGAGATTGATGCCGTAGGACACCGTATGGTGCATGGAGGCGAGAAGTTCAACAAGAGCGTGCTTCTCACCGACGAGGTTCTCAAGGTGTTCGAGGAGTGCAGCGATCTCGCTCCACTTCACAATCCCGCCAACCTCAAGGGTGTGAAGGCCGTCAGCGAACTGATGCCCGGACTGCCCCAGGTGGGAGTGTTCGACACTGCATTCCATCAGACTATGCCTGATTATGCATATATGTATGCAGTGCCTTACGAACTCTATGAGAAGTATGCCATCCGTCGCTATGGTTTCCACGGAACAAGCCATCGCTATGTGGCAAAGCGCGTGTGCGAATTTTTGGGAGTGAATCCCGAAGACAAGAAGATTATCACATGCCACATCGGAAACGGTGCTTCCATTGCTGCTGTTGACGGAGGCAAGTGTGTTGACACTTCTATGGGTCTTACTCCTCTTGAGGGTGTGATGATGGGAACCCGCTCAGGTGACATCGACGGTGGTGCTGTGGCATTCCTGCAGAAGAAACTCGGTCTCGATGCCGACGGTATCTCTGACTTGCTTAACAAGAAGAGTGGTGTCCTCGGTATCACCGAACTATCTTCTGACATGCGCGAGGTGGAGGCTGCCTGCGAAAAGGGCGACCCCAAGGCTGTACTTGCCATGAAGATGTACAACTACCGCATCAAGAAATACATCGGTGCATACGCTGCTGCAATGGGCGGTGTGGATATCATCGTGTTCACTGCCGGTGTGGGTGAAAACCAGTGGAGCACTCGTCAGGAATCATGCGAAGGACTTGAGTTCCTCGGTGTGAAGATTGACAAGGAGGTCAACAAGGGACTTCGCGGTGTTGAAAAGGTTATCTCAACACCAGATTCAAAGGTTACCGTCTGCATCATCCCGACAGACGAGGAACTGATGATTGCCACCGATACAATGGAACTGCTGTAATATAAATGGCAATAACCATTGTAAACATAATAAGAATGACAGTCACGGCGGGACTTTTGTCCTTTGCCGTGACTTCTTCTGCCCAAAGGGATTCTATTCTCTTTGAGGAAAACCATACTATAGACACAACTGCCGTTGGAGAGTTGAGGGTGAATATCGACAACCTTAACTTCTTCAAAAACAACGAATACGAGAGTTTAATCACCAAGGGATACACTCTTCCCGGATTTTGGATAAAGCCGTCGGTAAGCTATCAGCCACTGAAAAACCTGAAGGTTGACGTGGGGGCATATATGATACATTATTGGGGTGCCACAAAATACCCCAACTTCAACTATAGCGATATGCCGGAATGGCATGGGGAACAATACCAGAAGGGATTCCACATACTGCCTTTCTTCAGAGTGCAGATTGACCCGACTAAACGTCTGAGCCTCATACTCGGTACACTCTACGGGCACAACAACCACAACCTCATCGCCCCTCTATATAACTATGAGATGGGACTGTCGGGAGACCCCGAGACAGGATTCCAGATTATTTGGGACGCCCCACGACTCAAACTTGACTCGTGGATAAACTGGGAGAGTTTCATATATCGCAATGACACCCATCAGGAGAGCTTTTCATTCGGCACTTCACTCAAACTGCTTGCAAACAGCAGTGATGCACCATTCCATATTTATTTCCCGTTGCAGTCAATCTTCCAGCACCGTGGAGGGGAAATAAACACCGAGGCTGAGGAGCGTCAGGTGAAGACATGGATGAATGCGGCAGCGGGTATGGGACTGACCTTCAACACCCGCAACGAGATTGTGCCATGGATAAACCTTGAGGCATGTGGCGTATATTACAAGCAGGTGGCTGGCGACATGCTCCCCTTTGACAAGGGACAAGGATTCCTCACCACAGCATCAATGAGACTATGGAAATTTGATGTCAGCGGAGAATACTGGTGGTGCAAGGACTTTATAAGCATATTGGGCAATCCCCTTTATGGTGCGATGGGCATAGAGGACAAAACATATCTTCTCGACAAACCGAAGATGGTAAATGCCCACTTGGGATATTCCCAATACCTTGGCAAGGGATTCGCCTGGGGAATACATGCCGACGTTTTCGACAATATAAAAGAAAACGCCGTGAGCTGGACCCTCGGCGTTTATATGAGAATAAATTTCAATTTCCTAATAAAGAAATTCTAAGCCAAGAGTTTCTTCACCACATCGGAGATTGCCTTTCCGTCGGCTTTGCCTGCGAGTTGCTTGCTGGCAACACCCATCACCTTACCCATCTCCTTGATGCTTGAAGCACCGGTCTGGGCGATGATTTCCTTCACGGCAGCCTCTATCTCCTCGACCGACATAGCCTTGGGCAGATAGCTCTCAATAACCTTCACTTGAGCCAACTCTGCCTCTGCAAGGTCGGGACGATTCTGCTGAGTATATAGGTCGGCAGAATCATGTCCTTGTTTTGCGAGTTTCTGCAATATCTTCAGTGCAGCCGCATCGTCGAGGGTGTCGTTTGCACCCGGTGCGGTCTTAGCCTCAATAAAAACTTTCTTGATGTTGCGCAATGCCTCCAAGGTCACCTTGTCCTTGGCTTTCATGGCTGCAACGATGTCTTTGCTTACTTTCTCAAATAGTTCCATAATATTTATGCGAATTTTATAGTTCCCTGAATTTCATTGTTTACATTCTCTTCGCGCTTCTCCTCGGTCCTGTCAACACCAACACTCAGGTTGTGTATGCTTTCAAGGATTTCCTTGGTGCGCTTGTACGTTGGAGACGTCTCAACCCTTGCTATGACATTGTCGTTATCAAGGTCTTCGGCATGGAAGAGATAGATATGAGCCGGACGCTTGTATTTGAGGTTGTTGCCCTCGTTGCCGTAATATCTCTGGCGACGTTCCTGACGCTCTGCCTCCTTCTCCTGCTCCTCTGCGATGCGTTTTGCCTCTTCCTGGGTGTGGCGACGGGCGTGTCCGTGCATCATGTCGATATTCTCGATACCAAAACCAGTTGCGAGGATTGTCACCTTCACCTTCTTTCCGAGTTCGGGGTCAGTGGCAAGTCCCCACTTGATTTCAAAGTCACCGAACTTCGCCATAAAGTCATTCACGTCGTTCATCTCCTCCATCATGAGACTGTCCTTGCCGTCCTTCTGTCCGCAGAACGATATCGAGAGCAGGATTTTCTTGGAGTTGAACACGTCATTATCGTTAAGCAATGGGGAATTGAGCGCATCGTCGATAGCCTTCTTCACACGACCTTCTCCCTCACCGTAACCTGTTGACATAATGGCAACACCACCATCCTTAAGAACAGTCTTCACGTCGTTGAAGTCGAGGTTGATAAGACCATGCACAGTGATAATCTCAGCAATACTCTTGGCTGCAACGCTCAGAGTGTCATCAGCCTTACCAAAGGCATCGAGCACGGTGAGGTTAGGATATATCTCGCGCAAGCGTTCGTTATTGATAACAAGGAGAGCGTCAACATGTTTCGACATCTCCTCCACTCCATCAAGGGCTTGGTCGATCTTACGGTCGCCTTCAAAACGGAAAGGAATAGTGACGATACCCACCGTCAGGATACCCATCTCCTTGGACACACGCGCAATCACAGGAGCCGCCCCCGTACCGGTTCCACCACCCATACCCGCGGTGATGAAAGTCATGCGCGTTCCGTCGTTAAGCATGTTCTTGATGTCATCAAGACTTTCCTCAGCAGCCTGACGCGCCTTTTCAGGCTTGTTTCCGGCTCCGAGTCCTTCCTTGCCGAGTTGCAGATGCACAGGCACAGGCGAATCATTCAGTGCCTGATTGTCGGTATTGCACAATACGAACGACACATCGTGTATACCTTCGCGATACATGTGGTTGACGGCATTACCGCCTCCACCTCCGACACCGATGACCTTGATAATGCTATGCTCCTTCTCTGGAGCACCAAAGTCAACTATTGGAATATTGTTGTCTGCCATATCTATATTTTTTTATTCTTCTTCTGTTATTTTCTGGGTCATTTTCTTAAGCAAATTCCAACACTTGTTCAGCGGGCTGTTCTCTTTCTTCTCCTGGGCTATGCGCCTTTTCTCTTCTTCCTGACGCTCGCGCTCCAGTCGTTCCTCTTCCTCACGCTTTCTTCGCTGTTCTTCCTCCTGCTGACGCTTTTCTGCCTCTGTAGGAACAACCCCCTGTTTCTTGGGCATATCGCGGTTGAATTGTGAGGGCACTGCATCGGGTTTCTGACTGAAGAGGTTGTTTGGATCATACTCGTCACCGGCACAGTTGCGGTCACCCTTGATGAGAAGACTGAGTATAGTGTTCATCATACCGTTCTTCGCATTGATGTCCGCATTATTGGATGTTACGGTGTGATTAACGAACTTGGCGATACGTATCTTGTCGATATGCGTATGATTAATGAACGCCTTGTCGATATTCTTAAGATTAGAGCCACCACCCGTGAGGATAATGCCACCGAGGAGTTTGTCACTGTACTCAGCCGGCACCTGATACCACACGTTGGCAACAATCTCTTCCAGTCGGCTTTCCACAATCTCGATGAACTTGCGGCTATCCACCTTGCGGTCACTGTCAATAGGCAACATCAGGTCGTTATCAATGTCAGCATTGTCAGTGTATGCAGAAGCATACTTCAGCTTCATCTTCTCGGCATCCGACTCTTCCATCTGCAGCGATGCAATATCCTTGGTGATGTTATTACTGCCAAGGGGAATAACGGCAAGATGACGGAGGATGTTTTTGCTATACACCGATACCGTGGTAGTGTCGGCACCCATGTCAACGAGAGCGCATCCCGAACGCTTCTCGGCTTCGGTCAACACACTGTCGGCAAGGGCAATAGGAGCGATGTACATCTCAGCCACATTGACGTTGATAGTCTCAAAGCACTTGTTGAGATTCTTGTAGAAAGTGTTTCGCTGAAGTATATTCAGGAAGTTTCCCTCGATATGTGAGCACTGGATGCCCACAGGGTCGGTCTGATATTGTGAATCCACCCTATATTCCTGTTGGGCGACATCCAGAATCTCCTGGTCAGGATACTTCATCGCACTGTTGGCATCCATCAGGTCTATAATCATCTCCTGTGTCACCTTAGTGGCAGAGTCCAAATTCTTGGAGATGATATTTCTCACACTGCGTATCGACTGTCCTCCCACTCCCACATACACCTGGGTTATCTCAGTCTTGAGCTGGGTGGTCAGTTTCTTTATTATGTTGGATATGCAGAGGGCTGTCTTGTCGATGTTATATACCACACCCTTGCGTATGAATGAGGACGATTCCTCCTTGACAACAGCCAACACGTTGATGCTGCCGTCAAGATTCTTCCGTCCCGCTATACCTGTCACCTTGGATGAGCCAAGTTCAATTGCTACGATAAAATCCTTTGCTGCCATTACCTTTATATATTTTGTTTCTTTTTACATATTATCTGATTCTCAAAAGAGAGATTTATATAGGAATACTTGTTCCATCCTGCCTGAGAGAGTCCATAGCGATAGAATTTCTCAAGACGTTCCAGTTTCTGGGCAAGTCCTGTTGGATTTCCTATATATATAATGTGTTCACCCACTCGTGGCACCAGTTCCACTGTGCCGTCGGCAAGAACATTCACCTGCACTATCTGATTGCGCCAAAACTTGTCATTGACAATGGTGTTACCTATCTTTGTCAACACCTTGCAGGCATATTTGCGGTTCACCTTGCCAGTGGCTATCATTATGTCAGAACAGTACTTGGAGTTGGGCATCACACCACCATGGTTATCCACATAATAGTCATCCCCATTGTCAGCCTTCACCCTCATCACCGGAGTGCGTTGGGTCAACTTGATACACACGTGTCCGCTCTGGGTCTTATAGCATTGGGCATCATTCACAAATGGACTGCTCTCAAGCACCTCCTCAATCTTGCGCGCATCAACATTGTCCATCGGTTTCGCCAATGGATACAAACTAGACTTCTGCAAGATGGACTTTATCTCGTCGGCATTGAGGAAACCGTCAACCACAGCGTCCTGTATGTCGATTTTCACTTGGTTGCACACCACTTCCATCCCCGCTTCAGGTTCATTGAAGGAGGTGATGGCAAATACGAGATATACAGCCAACAATACATCGACCACCAAGAGGAGAGTCTTCTTCCAATTGTAAATCCAATACTTCATGTCCTATTATTTATTTTTCAAAATCTTCTCCATTTCGGGCACCATATTGTCCAAGTCACCTGCTCCGAGCACCACCAACACGTCAAAGTCATGCGACTTGACATAGTCGAGCACCTCTTCTTTGTGAATCATCTCTTTCTCAACACCCGGTTTGAGATTGTCATATATCAACTCCGACGTTACTCCCGGTATGGGCTTTTCGCGGGCTGGATAGATATCACACAGTACTACATGATCCAGCAAACTGAGGCTATCGGCGAAATCCTTGTAGAAGTCGCGAGTGCGGGTATAAAGGTGAGGCTGGAACAATGCCGTAATCTTGCGGTCACTATACAACTCACGGATACTCTTCGCACTCTGGTATATCTCCTGAGGATGATGAGCATAGTCGCTCAGGAACACCAACTTGTCGGTCTTTATCTTGAAGTCAAAACGTCGATCTACTCCTCCGTATGTCTTCATTCCATATTTCAGTTCTTCCGCCGTACAACCATTGAGTTGTGCCATTGCCATAGCCGCAATACCATTGACGATATTGATAGGCACCGGCTGCCCAAGTTCCACATTCCTCACCGTCTCAACAGGAGACACGAAGTCGAAAGTGATTCCCCCGTTGACGATACGCACGTTCTCGGCATGGAAGTCTCCTTTGTCACGACTATATGTATATCGCCTGACTCCCGGCTGAAGGTCATCTTTCATATCTAACCCCTCGTGGATGATGAGTGCGCCCCCTGGCTGAATCAAAGAGGAGTATTTGCGGAAACTCTCAAGATATGCCTCCTTGGTGCCATAGATATCCAGGTGGTCAGGGTCTGTTGCCGTAATCACCGACATCCATGGGGTGAGCCAATGAAAAGAGCGGTCAAACTCATCTGCTTCTATCACCACATAGTCACTTTCGCTCAAAATATAGTTTGTGCCATAGTTCTTGGAGATACCGCCAAGGAAGGCATTACAGTCGAGATGACTCTGGTGCATTATGTGCGCACACATAGTTGATGTTGTGGTCTTGCCATGAGTACCCGCGAAACAGAGTCCCTTGTGCGCCTTGGTGAGAGTACCAAGCACTTGTGCCCGCTTTTGGATTTCGAATCCACCCTGACGGAAAAACGCCAACTCCTTATGTTCGCCCGGAATAGCAGGAGTATAAATCACGAGACACGAGTTCTTGTCGCGACAAGCATGTGGAATCTCGTCAACGTTCTCCTCATAGTGGATAAGGGCACCTTCAAGTTCCAATTGCTTGGTAAGCTGTGAGGGAGTCTTGTCATACCCACCCACAACAATGCCTTTCTTGATGAAATAGCGGGCTATTGCGCTCATTCCTATTCCACCGACTCCTACGAAATATACTGCCTTTATATCTTTAATTTCCATTTTTCAAAAAGAATCCTTCAATATTTCAATCCTTCAATATTTCAATCTTTCAATTCTTCAATATTTCAATCTTTCAATCCTTCCGCCATTCTGATGACTTCCTTTGCAATGATTTCCGCAGAATCGGGCAATGCTAATTTCATGATATTCTCAGACAGGGACTTAAGCTTCTCATCATCAACGACAGTCTTCATCGCCAACGGCAACAATGATGCCGGTGCATCGGCATCCTTTACAAGTATCGCTGCATCCTTATTGACAAGAGCCATGGCATTCTTTGTCTGATGATCCTCGGCAACATTCGGCGAGGGAACCAATATCACGGGCTTGCCTATGAGACAGAACTCAGAAATACTGCTTGCACCCGCACGACTGATAACAAGGTCAGCTGCCTTATATGCGGCAGCCATGTCCGATATGAAGTCCATAACCTTCAGATTATCCATCTTTGGTTCCTTGGCGAGACGCCCCATTATGGTGGCATTATAGTATTTTCCCGTCTGCCAAATAAACTGCACATCGCTATTCCGCACCATATCAAGATGACTCAGGACACTCTCGTTCACTGTACGTGCCCCAAGACTTCCACCCACAAGAAGAATGGTTTTCCTGTCAGAATTGAGTCCGAACTGCGACAATGCAGCCTCACGCGTGATATCGGATTCGAGCAAAGCCTGACGCACGGGATTTCCCGTCTTCACTATCTTGTCAGCGGGGAAGAAACGCTCCATACCATCATATGCCACACAGATCTTTTCCACTTTGTCTGCAAGATGCTTGTTAGTCATACCCGCGTATGAGTTCTGCTCTTGAATCAGGCAAGGAATACCCATTGCTGCAGCGGCATCGAGAGTGGCGCCACTGGCATATCCTCCCACTCCCACGGCAGCCATCGGACGGAACTCCTTGATAAGAGCCCTCACCTGACGCTTGCTCTTGAGATAGTCGATGAGCACACCGATGTTCTTAGGCGACCACAGTGGGCGTATCAGACCTCTAACAGGCAGGCCCTTTATCTCATAGCCTGCAGCCGGCACCCTTGTCATCTCCATCCTTCCCAGGGCACCTACAAACAGAATCTTTGCATCAGGACGCAATGTCCTGATGGCATTTGCAATTGACACCGCAGGGAAAATATGTCCTCCGGTGCCACCGCCACTAATGACTATTCTCAATTCTTCACTCATATCTCTGATATCTTTGTGCAAAATTAATAAATATCTTTGTTATATCCGCATTTTAAACGAATATTTTTCATATTTCAAGTAATTTTATGACTTAGATTACTGTATTATCCACTTTTTCAGTCACAAACTCCTTTTTCTTCTTTGCCGTACGGCTGACACTCAGTATCGCTCCGATATACGCACAGTTGATAATCGTAGATGTACCACCCTTACTGATAAGTGGCAACGGCTGCCCCGTAACCGGCACAATTCCAACAGCCACAAGCATATTGGCAGCAGCTTGGATGACAAGCATCATAGCAAGCCCCATACACAGGAAGGCAGGGAAATTATTGTCACAACGATTGGCAATCCTTGCCGTTCGGAATAGCAATACGATATATAAGAACACTACCAGGGCAGCCCCCCCAATACCCATCTCCTCGATGATGATGGCATAGATAAAGTCGGAGAACGCCTGTGCGAGGAAGTCTCGCTCGACTGAGTTGCCGGGGCCTTTGCCGATGACATTGCTCGACACAATCGCTATGTTTGCGTGAGCCACCTGTGCATCCTTGTCCAAATCGTATTTTTCAGGCGGCACATCCTTCTTGTCGGCAAACTTATTGATACGTCCCTTCCATGTATCGGCACGATGGAACAATTTCTCAATGACATTAGGTTCCTTCCTGGTTTTTTCCACCGCCTCAACCTTTGTGAGTTTATCGTTGTCCTCTGACTTGGTGTCATTTCCTACAAGTTCTATAAGCAGTACGAAAAACAATCCCAATGCTACGCAAAAGGCCGCCAACTTGACCAACTGGATATTGGGAACCCTTCCTATGAACATCACAAGATACATTGTTGTAAACAACAGCAATGCCGTTGACAAGTTTTCGATTCCTATGAGGAATATCATCGGCAAGGAGATAATAAGTATATACTTTAATGCCTTTTTGTCAGCCCCTCTCTCGGTCTGCATTGCAGATAATATCTGAGCCTCTGACAGTATTATTGTACCTTTGGCTATCTCCGACGGTTGGAAAGTCTGACCGCCCAACTCAATCACTCGGTTAGCGCCATTTATGGATTCTCCAGCGAAAAGCACCCATAACAGTGTGGCGAATGATATCAATATCAAGAAGGGGGTGGCAAGTTTGAAGTATCGGCAAGGAACATTGGTAATGACAACGGCAATGAATCCGCCGACAGCAAGCATCAAAGCGTGCTTCGTTATAGGCATAATGAAGTTATTACTCTTATATGTAAGGTTGCTGGATGCGCTGAACACTTCCACCAAGCTTATCATACAGAGTATAAAAAACACTATCCATATGACCTTGTCGCCCTTGAATATATTGCCAATAGTCTTGTTCATTTTTCTTTCTTATTGTTACAATCCCCTCACCAAAGTCTTAAACTGCTCGCCTCTGTCTTCCATATTCTTGAAAAGGTCGAAGCTGGCGCAACACGGACTCAACAGTACCGTCTCCCCCGGCTTTGCCAATTCATGACATGCAGCCACACACTCAGGCATCGAATGAGTATCGCGCACGGGAATCCCCAAACCATCAAAAAAAGCATGCAACTTGGCATTGTCTGCACCGAGATATACCAAAGCAGAGCATTTCTCCTTGACAAGGTCCTTGATGGCATTGTAGTCGTTGCCCTTGTCCTTGCCTCCGAGAATCAGCACCACCTTGGTCTTCATGCTCTCAAGGGCATACCAACAGGCATCCACATTAGTAGCCTTTGAATCGTTGACATACTGCACTCCGCCAACCTTAGCCACCTTCTCCAGTCGATGTTCCACACCGGGAAAGTCCCCAAGGCTCTGGCGTATAACATCTTTCTTAATACCTGTAATATTTGATGCAATACCGGCAGCAAGACTGTTATATATGTTATGCTTACCCGTAAGACTCAGGCTCTCCTGCTCCATATTAAACGGAGTGGGCTTCTCTATCTCGTATTCACCCTCCTCAATATATCCGATACTTCCCTTTTCCTTCAACTCTGAGAATGGATATTGCACCGCCTTGATATCATACTTTGACAGCTCGCGACTTATGATAGGGTCATCCTGCCAGTAGATAAAAGAATCCTGGGGAGTCTGGTTCTGAATGATGCGCATCTTGGAGTCCACGTAATTCTGCATACAGTTGCCGTATCTGTCAAGATGGTCAGGCGTGATATTCAGCAGGATGGCAATATTTGCACGGAAGTCGTACATATTGTCCAACTGGAACGAGCTTAGCTCGATGATGTAATATTCGTGCGGTTCCTCTGCCACCTGCAATGCCAAGGAGTTGCCGATGTTTCCCGCCAATCCTGCATCATATCCCGCTTCCTTGAAGATATGGTAGATGAGGGAGGTAGTGGTAGTCTTTCCATTACTGCCCGTGATACATATCATCTTGGAGTCAGTATATCTTCCTGCAAACTCTATCTCACTGATTATATGAATGCCTTTAGCGATGATTTTCCTTATCATCGGAGCCTCATTTGGTATGCCGGGGCTTTTTATCACCTCGTCGGCATTAAGGATTTTCTCCTCCGTATGCTGTCCTTCCTCCCACTCTATGTTTCGGTCGTCAAGCATCTTCTTATACTTATCCTGAATCCTCGACATATCTGAAACGAACACGTCAAAGCCTTCCTTCTTGGCAAGTACAGCGGCACCCGCACCACTCTCGCCTGCACCTAATATAACTATTCTTTTCATATCTCTTTTATATTTTTTTTGGAGTTCAAGGAGATTATCACCTTATCTTTAACGTTATTATTGTCAATGCCGCCATGATAATCGTCACAATCCAGAAACGGACTGTAATTTTCGACTCATGGAACGGACGATGCGGCCAACCTTTGAATATATATCTGCTCGTGGCGTCAAGTTGGGAGTCGAGCTTGCGGAAATTGTCGTGGATGGGAGTCGCACGGAAAACACGCACTCGCTGTCCCTTACGTTTCTGTATCTTGAACCACTGCGTCTGTATTATCACACTCAGGCTCTCCACAAAGAATATACCGCAGAGTATCGGCAACATCAGCTCCTTATGAATGATGATGGCACATACCGCAATGATACCTCCAATAGTAAGCGAACCTGTATCTCCCATAAACACTTGTGCCGGATAGGCATTATACCACAGGAATCCTATCATCGCGCCCACAAAGGCACAGATGAACACCACCAGTTCCTCACTGCCCGGAATATACATGATATTCAGATATGCGGCATATTCAATATGACTCGAAACGTATGCCAATATACCAAGGGCCACACCTATGACAGCGGAATTGCCGGCACACATGCCATCCATTCCGTCGTTGAGGTTTGCACCGTTGCTGACCGCAGTCACTACGATAATAGTCATGACAACAAACAGGATCCATCCTGCCGCCTCCTTGTATTTACCGCAGAATGCCATAATCTCAGCATAGTCGAGGTTGTGGTTCTTTATGAATGGGATAGTGGTGTTTAGCGACTTTTCAGCCTTGCTCTTATGCTTCACCACCATCTCCTGACCTTGCCTCTCCATGGACACATTCTCGCGCATCACGGCATCCGGACTGAAATACAGCACAAGTCCCACAATCAATCCTATTGACACCTGTCCGACAATCTTGTATTTGCCTTTCAATCCTTCCTTGTTGCGGCGGAATATCTTGATATAGTCATCAAGGAATCCGAGGAAACCAAGCCATACCGTGGTGACTATCATGAGTATCAGATAGATATTCCTCATACGCCCAAGCAACAGCACCGGCAGCAATATGGCCACTATGATGATGATGCCTCCCATAGTAGGCACCCCTTTCTTCTCGACGCCAAACGGGTCGATACTTGCGTCGCGCTGCACCTCAGAGATGTTGCGCCGCTTCATATACTTGATAAACTTCTCTCCGAACCATGCTGATATCACCAATGACAATATCAACGTCAACAAGGAGCGGAATGATATATAAGCCCATATATGCGCCCCTGGAATATCATACTGGTCGAGAAACCTAAACAGATAATATAGCATTTTTCTCTCTATTTTTATTTACTATAATAACTAGGATGACTAAGATAACTGAAAAATCTTCCTGACTTCCTCCCGGTCGTCAAAATGATGTTTCACTCCCTTTATCTCCTGATAATCCTCATGTCCCTTGCCGGCAATGAGAATCACGTCGCCCTTCTCTGCCATCATGGCGGCGATGCGTATGGCCTCGCGGCGGTCTGCTATGCTGACCACCTTCTTCATCTGCTGGGCATTCAGTCCGGCAAGCATATCGTTGATAATGTCCTGCGGCTCCTCGAATCGGGGATTGTCGCTCGTGATAATCACACGGTCGCTCTGTTTCACTGCCTCCTGGGCCATCAGAGGACGCTTGCCCTTGTCGCGGTTGCCACCTGCTCCACATACGGTGATCACCTTGCCCTTGCCGTCAAGCACCTCGTGGATGGCATTCAATACATTCTCCAAAGCATCCGGAGTATGGGCATAGTCAACAATGGCAGTCACACCCTCCTTGGAGCGGATTGGTTCCAATCGTCCGCTCACACTTCTCAGCGTACTCATTATCAAGAGTATATCCTCGGGATTCTTCCCGAGCATAACTGCCGCACCATATACGGCAAGCAGATTGCTGACATTGAACTTTCCGATAAACTGCACACCCACTTCCTTGCCGTTGATTTCGAGATACATACCCTCGAAATGACACTCTATTATCTTCGCCTTGAAGTCGGCGAGAGAGCGTGTGGAATATGTCTTCACGGTTGCCTTGGTGTTCTGCACCATCACCATTCCGTTCTTGTCATCGGCATTGGTGATGGCAAAGGCTGTCTTGGGGAGGCTGTCGAAGAATGTCTTCTTGGCATCGCGATAGTTCTCGAATGTCTTGTGGTAGTCGAGATGGTCGCGGGTGAGATTGGTGAACAGGCCGCCAGCGAACTTCAGTCCCCCTATTCTCTGCTGTGCAATGGCGTGACTTGAGCACTCCATAAAGGCATACTCGCATCCGGCATCCACCATGCGCGCCAAGAGTCGGTTAAGCTCTATCGGGTCGGGAGTTGTATGGTCGGCGGGTATTGCCTCGTCCTCTATATAGTTGCACACAGTGGATAACAATCCGCAACGATGTCCGAACTTGCGGAACATATTATATAATAAGGTTGCGATGGTTGTCTTGCCGTTGGTACCGGTGACCCCCACCAACTTCAACTTTGCAGACGGGTCGCCATAGAACATGGTAGCCACAGGTCCCACGGCAGCCTCTGTCGAAGCCACCTTTACGTATGTCACTCCCTCACGAAGCTCATCAGGCACTACCTCACAAAGCACAGCCACAGCCCCCTGTTCGATGGCCTTGGGGATAAACGAATGTCCGTCAACCTGCGTTCCTCTCACGGCAACAAACAGATGTCCGGGCTGAATGCGACGGGAGTCGATATTCACTCCCGTAATGTCAACATTGGCATCACCCGTGATGTCAGCCGACTTCACTTTGCTTAACAACTCGTTTAATTTCATATTCTTATATTATTATATGTTTCTTATTCCATTACTATCTCACACCATTCGTTTTTCTTGACGATACTTCCCGCCGGTATGCTTTGGCTCTTCACCTTTCCCCTGCCCGTTATGCGTGTTTTCAGTCCACGGCTCTCAAGCAGATACACGGCGTCGCTCGCTCCCATGCCTACAACATTCGGCACCACATTGCGGTAGGTCTTCATTTTCGTCAGCCCCACGTCTTTTTGTTTCCTCTGGGCGGTTCCCCAAATGGGATTGTTGCCCGTGGCGTATGAACCGTCCCACTGGCAGTCGGTTTTCACTCCGAGATGGCTCAACACATAGTCGGCAGCCAACACATTTCCGTTCTTCACGTCAGGAATGAATATCGACGCCGAATCCCGCGCATCCTCAACGCTCAGTTTCAGGTGTCTCGCCATGATTCCTTCTGCTATGTGATGGAATACCACTCCGCTCATACCGCCTCCCGAAGCGGGCAAACCCGACTTCTGGATACATACTATACACGAGTATCTCGGATTGTCTGCGGGGAAATATCCGGCAAAGCTCAACAAGTAATGCGTTATGCCTGTCTTGTATCCCCCGGCACCCTGTGACACCTGTGCCGTACCGGTTTTTCCCGCCACCTTGAAGGAACTGGAGCCTGCCTTGCGTCCAAGTCCCTGACTTACCACATGCTCCAGGATAGTCTGCATCTCCTTCAATGTCTTCTCCTTGCATATTTGCGGTTTTATCACCTCGGGCGGAAACTCCTTCACCACCTCACCGTTCTTCATCACCTTGGAAATGAATCTCGGCTTCATCATCCTGCCGTTGTTGGCAATGGCATTATAGAAGGTCACAGTTGATATAGGAGGTATCTGTGTCTCATATCCTATGCTCATCCATGCCAATGCCGTCTTGCTCCAGTTGAGATACTGCCCGCGCGAGTTCTTCTTCGGCATACGTATGCGAGGAGGCGTTGAGCCGGCAATAGGCAGATGCAGGTCGGAGGCAAGTCCTGTCCTGTATATTCCCTCCACGAATTTCTCGGGATGATTATGGTAGTGGTCATCAACGATACGGCTGACACCTATGTTCGAGCTTACCTCAAGCGTTCGGGGAAGGCTAATCACCTGATATCCACCCCTGCGCCAGTTGTGGTCCTTCATGTCTCTTCCGTACATGTTCCACACGCCACAACCTGTATCCACCTTGTAAGTGGTGTCCACCACCCCGTCGTCGAGGGCCACCATGATGGATGCCGTCTTGAACACCGACCCCGGTTCGAGCAGGTTGCTCACTGCCAGGTTTTTTATCTCGCGATATTCCCCGTCCTCGCATTTGGTCATGTTCACCATAGCCTTCACGTCGCCCGTAGCCACCTCCATCACTATAGCCACACCGGCATCACCATGCACCTGCGGGTCCTTGAGTTCCTCGATAAGCGCGCGCTCTGCGAGGTCCTGTATTCCCACGTCTATCGTGGTGATAATGTCACAACCATCCACAGGAGCCACAACTGGGATGTTCATATACTTGTTGAGCACCTTGCGCCTATGTGTAAAGCCGTCGGTACCCCTGAGTATGGAGTCGTATGCAAGTTCAAGTCCGCAACGTGCGGTATCCTTTGCCCCGAACATATCACCCACAGTACGACGCGCCAACGACCCGAACGGCCTACGGCGCGAGTTGAACTCCTCGCAGTGGAATCCTCCCTTGTATGGCGACATTCTGAACACCGGCAAAGCCTTGACCTCACAGTATGTGTTATAGTCGATGCGCTTGGGCCATATAGCCCAGTTGCGCGCCTGTTTCTTTCGTCCCTCTTCCATAAGAGCCTTAAATTCCTCGGCACTCTTCTCAGGGAAGATGCGGTTAAGCCCCATACATATAGAGTCCATCTTCACAGTCAGCAATGAGTCCTTCTTCTCGCCACCTGCCAGGAAGTCCATATATATCTTGTATTCGGGAATACTGCTCGCCATGAGCTGCCCGTCGCAACTGAGTATATTGCCCCTGTTGGGTTTCACGGTGACACTGTCGCGCTTCTGTCTCGACGCCACCTTCTCCCAATAGTCTTTCTTGGCAGTCATGATATAGGCAGCCCTGCCCACCACCGTGAAACCGATGATGGTCAACACCACCGCGATGATGAAATATCGCGGCATCACCTTGTCATTCTCGAACTTGCTCATTTCTATTATCTCCTATTCCTCGGGTACATTAATTATATATGGCGGCTGGTCGGACGCCTTCAGCAGACTGTCGTTGTTTTCCTTGAGCAATTTCAGTACGTGGCTCTCCCGGCTACGTTCCGTCAACTTGCTGGATATCGACAATGCCCTATACTTAGCATCCTTGAGTTCCGTTTCCAAATTTGCAATCTTTATCATGTCTTGCTGGCACTGGTATCTCGATGCCACATACACAATGATAAACACCACGGCAATGACAATCAGCCACAACTGGCGGCGTACAAATTCTGCATTCAGGATGTCGCCACCCAAAATCATCTTCAGGCTCAGTTGCGTGGTGGGCTTGGAGTCTTCCTCGCTCACCGAGTTCTTCAGCATCTCAAGGGCGGAGAGTTTGGTTTTCTCTTCCGCCTTCTCAGCTTCCGGCTTCTTCTCTTCCGCCTTCTCAGTTTCAATCTTTATCTCTTCTGTTATTTTCTCTTCTGCCATGGCTTACATCATTATTTTCTCAGATATTCTCAACTTTGCACTGCGGCTCCTGGGATTAGCCTGCTGTTCTTCATTGTCAGGCACTATCACCTTGCCAATCATCTTCAACGGTGTGTTAATCCTTCCATAGAAGTCTTTGTCAACCTTCCCATCGGCGTTGCCGGATTTCATCACGTTCTTCACGATGCGGTCTTCAAGTGAGTGGTATGTTATCACCGACAGTCTCCCACCCTCTCCAAGACATTCTACAGCTGAGCGCAACATATCCCTGAGGGCATCCATCTCGTGGTTCACCTCTATGCGCAATGCCTGAAACAGCTTTGCCATGTCCTTCTTGGCGCGTTCCTTGGGCATCAGTTTCTCCACCGCAGCCATCAGTTCACCAGTCGTTGCGAATGGCTTTATGGTCCGTTGTTTCACTATCGCAGACGCCAATTTGCGTGAATTTTTCAGTTCTCCGTAGAGATAAAACACGTCCGCCAGCCTTTCCTCTTCATATTCATTTAGAACATCTGCGGCAGTCACGCCTGCCCTCTTGTTCATCCTCATGTCTATCGGAGCATCAAAACGGAATGAGAATCCACGGGTCTCGTCGTCAAAATGATGACTCGACACACCCAAGTCCGCCAACACCCCGTCTATATGCTCAACACCATAATATCTCATCCAATTCTTCAGATATCTGAAGTTGCTTCTCACGAAAGTGAACCGCGGGTCGTCACCCAGGCATGAATTGCCTTGTGAGGCATTCCTCTCGGCATCCGCGTCCTGGTCGAAGCTGTAAAGATGCCCGTCGGAAGAAAGGCGCGACAATATCTCACGACTATGTCCCCCGCCTCCGAAGGTAACATCCACATAGATGCCGTCGGGCCTAATGTCAAGCCCGTCAACACTCTGCCTCAGCAGCACCGGTATATGATATTCTTCATTCTTCATTCTTCACTCTTCATTAACATTTGCAGCGCCTCTCCAAAGGCCTTGTCATCCATCAGCGATTCCTCTGCCTTCTTCACAGCCCATATCTCAATAGTGTCCCCCATCCCGATGAACCTCACGTCAGATTCGATATCCACCACCTTCATGCAGCGGCGGGAGATAAGGAAACGTCCGTTGCCGTCAAGAGTCACCACTTCGGCTTCAGCCACAAACTGTCGATACACCTGCTGCTGCTGACTGTTCCAACGGTTAAGTCGCGCCCTTAGCGCATCCAGCTGCTCATTCCATACGCTCTCGGGATAAAGCACAAGGCAAGACTGAAACACGTCGCGCCTGAGCACAAGACTCTCCTCGCCCGACCCCTGTAGAATCTTGCGGAAGACAGCCGGCAGGAACACCCTGCCCTTTGCGTCACATTTCGCTTCAATATTGCCCAAAAATCTCATACGTACATAATATATGCAGAAATTCGCCACAAAGTTACTAACAATTCCCCACATTCCACCACTTTTCCCCACTTTTTTATAATAATTTATGTTAAGAGCCAGTTTTTGTCCCTATTCGGCGAATTATTATTTGAACACAAAGAAACAAAGGTTTTCTTTTGATACAAAGGTAACAAGCGACTTACAAAGTCGCCACGAAGCGTTGCGGATGGAAACTTTGTGAGCTTTGTTAAAAGCAGCCTTGCTGCTCTCTGTATCTTCAGACAGCGAAAAAAGAACTTTGTTTCTTCGTGTCTTTGTGTTTAATAAAAAAGAAAAGACTCTGTACCTCTGTGCCTCTGTGTTCAAATTAAAAAGATTCGATGAATACCAAACAAAAAGTCGTTTTGCGTTAAAATAAAACAAAATACGACTATTTTTATACTTTTTGACTATTTTTTTTCGGAAATAGAGTGATAATCCAAATATTTAGACTACCTTTGCCCACGATTGTCGCAATATTGAGAGAAAGAAGAAATGGAAAAGACCATAGACATCGACAAGATACTGAAAGGTAAGTTAGGAACGAAGACAAAATTCGTTCCCCGATTCCTTGTGTCTTGGCTTAAGAAGACCATCCACGAGGACGAGGTGAACAAGTACCTATGGGAGAGCCGTCATCTGACTGGCACCGAGTGGTTGGAGGAGTGCGTTCGCTATTTGGATATGACACTGGAAATCAAAGGCGAGGAAAACCTGCCCGACAAGGACGACGGGCGGCTCTACACCTTTGTCAGCAACCATCCCCTGGGAGGGGCTGACGGTGTTGCTCTCGGCTCCATCATTGGCAGACATTATGACGGCAGATTCAAGTATCTCGTCAACGACCTGCTCATGAATCTCCCCGGACTTGCCCCGCTGTGCATTCCCATCAACAAGACGGGAAAACAGAGCCGCCACTTCCCCGCAATGGTCGAAGCCGGATTCCAGGGCGACAACCACATACTGATGTACCCCGCAGGCATCTGCTCACGCCGTCAGACCGACGGACAGATACGCGACGTGAAATGGACAAAGACATTCATCGCCAAGAGCGTTGAATACCAGAGGGATGTAGTGCCAATACGTTTCGGAGGACAGAACTCCGACTTCTTCTACAAGCTCGCCAACTTCTCCGACAAGCACATCAAGAAGGTGAACATCGCCATGCTGTTCCTTGTGGATGAGATGTACAAGAATGTGCACAAGACCTTCGAGGTGAAAATCGGAAAACCCATCCCATGGCAGACCTTCGACAAGTCGAAATCCGCAACGGAATGGGCACAATATGTCAAGGACATCGTTTACAAACTCTAATATAATACAACCAAATAAAAAAAGTACCCAACGAGATGGAACAAGAGATTATCAAGCCCGTGGACAAAGAGCTGATCAAGAGTGAACTCACACCTGAAAGACAGCTCAGAATGACCAACAGAAGTCATAACGAAATATACGTCATCGACGCCCACAATGCGCCCAACACCCTCAACGAGATCGGGCGACTCAGGGAAATAGTGTTCCGCGAGGCAGGCGGAGGAACGGGCAAGGCTCTCGACCTCGACGAATTTGACACGATGGACAACTGCTACA
>JBJEAV010000028.1:2548-4775 GCA_051869395.1 Prevotella sp. | reverse complement strand
ATCTTCCCTTCAATGTCTGAAGCAGACACCCCCGTATCTTCAGACAAAAGGAGTATATTGTATTCTCTCATAAGATATGTCTTCTTAATAATGTTGTAATATGGGTGCAAATATACGAAATAATATCGAAGTATAAAACTTTTTTGGGGATAATATGACATTATTGTTTCAAAATGTGAATGTAAAGGGGTTGTAACAGCTATGTAAAATGATGGGAGTACCTTTGCCGCAGATTTCAATTTAACATATATAATATGATGATTAACAAGAAGAAAATCTTATCGGCAATGGTGCTTATGGGCACTGCCTCTACACTGATGGCGCAGACCACGGTGAAGGGTAGGGTGACCGACCAGAACGGAGAGCCGGTAATCGGAGCGACTGTTTCGCTCAACGGGCAGGCCAAGAGTCTGTCAGTCACTGATGTCAACGGTAATTATCAGTTCACGACTAAGAACACCCTTGGCAAGCAGGACAAGATTGTGTTCAGTTTTGTAGGTTTTAAGAAGAAGCGCGTAGCCTACAACGGAAAGGATGTTATTGACGTGGAAATGGAGGACGAGACCGTCGTGCTTGACAACGTGGTGGTAACTGCCCTCGGTATCAAGCGCAATGAGAAAGGACTTGGTTTTGCCACACAGACAGTGAAGGGCGACGACATCACGGCTACTATGCCCAGCAACTGGTCGTTGGCACTGCAAGGTGAGGTGGCAGGATTGAGCATCTCAACTGCCGGTGGTCCCTTGTCATCCACCAAGATTAACCTGCGTGGAGACGTGTCGATGAACATGAACGGCAACGGTGCGCTTGTCGTTGTGGATGGTGTGCCATTGTCGAGTCCGATGAACAATCCCGGAGGTTCTTACGGAGCAGGAAGCAATGCCGAAGGCTCGGTGGATTACGGTAACGGTTTTTCAGATCTCAACCCCGATGACATCGAGAGCATACAGGTGCTGAAAGGTGCTTCCGCATCAGCCCTCTATGGTTCGAGAGCAGCAAATGGTGTAATTATGGTGACAACCAAGTCGGGTCGTCAGAGCAAGAAGGGCATCGGTGTTACCTATAGTTTTAATACCACATGGGATGAGGCTGCCAATTTCCCTGATTATCAATATGTATTCGGTCAGGGTGTCGCAAATAATATCGGTGGTAAGAACACACCATGGGCAGGACAGCAGTATTACTCTTACGGTAAAGGTGACGACGGACTGGCAAGTACGTCGGGAACAAGTTCGGCATTTGGAGCCAAGTTCGACGGACAGATGTTCTATCAGTATGACCCTGAGAAGGAAGGACGTGCCGATGAGGCCACACTGTGGCGTCCATATACCGACAACCACTCAGGACTTTTTCAGACAGGACACACGATGACCCACTCGCTTGCCATTACAGGCAAGGGCGACCGCGGCGACATGCGTATGTCGTTGACATACCAGAACAACGAGTGGATATTGCCAAACTCAGGCTACGACCGCTTGACCCTCTCATTCTCCGGCAACCACCAAGTGTCGAAGAGACTGAAAATCAGCGGAAGGGCATCATATACATATAGAGATGTGGAGAACACACCATCGCTCTCCTACAACTCCAACTCAATCCCTTACTTCCTCATATTCATGAACCCGAACTTCGACCTCAACTGGTTTAAGCCCATGTGGTATAAGGGACAGGAGAACGTGAAGCAGATACGCCCGTTCTCAAGTTACCTGCCCAACCCCTACGTGCTGCTATATGAGGCAGAGAACCCGGCGAAGAAACACTCGTTTACGGGAACTGTAAGTGCCACGATGCAGATAAGCCGCAACTTCGACCTTATGCTTCGTTCGGGAATACAGATGACAGCACAGATGCAGGAGCAGCACCGTCCATGGGACGACAAGGTATATCCCGACGGATTCTTCAAGAAGCAGAACATCTTCGACTATGAGTCGAACACCGATGCCCTTTTGTCGTTCCACGACAGTTATGACTGCGGACTGCATGTCAATGCCTCGGTGGGTGGCAATATGATGGTGTCATACTATGACTTGCTCTCGGCTTCGGTGACAGGACTGAACACACCGGGAGTGTATAAGCTCGCAAATGGAGTGAGCGACCCGTTGGTGACAAGCACCATACGCAAGAAGCGCGTCAACAGCCTTTATTTCTCAGCCAACTTCGCCTACGAGAACAAGCTCTTCCTCGATGTCAGTGGCAGAAATGACTGGTCATCCACATTGCCCAAGCA
>JBJEAV010000028.1:0-2448 GCA_051869395.1 Prevotella sp. | reverse complement strand
AAGGGACGACTGGGTATCGACTTCACATATTATTATAACCGCACGAAGAACCAGATTCTCCAGGCTCCGTTTGACCCCACAACAGGTTATACCACAGGTACAATCAACTCGGGATGTGTGACCAACAAGGGTGTGGAACTCACCCTGAAGGGAACACCGATTAAGACTCGCGATTGGGAGTGGAACACCACCTTCTCATGGTCGCTCAACCGCAACCGCATCGAGTCGCTCGCCGAAACAGCCGACGAACGCCAGGTGATCGGTTCGTATGTCAGTGGAAATGTATCTATCATAGGAACAGTGGGCGGCACAACTGGCGACATCTGGGGATATAAGCTCAAGCGCAACGACGCGGGAGAGATAATCATCGGTTCGACAGGACTTCCCGAGCGTCCGTCGGAGATAGAATACGTGGGATGCGCACTGCCAAAGTGGAAGGGTTCGTTCAGCACACAGCTGAAATACAAGAACTGGAACCTCTCGATGCTTTGGGACGGACAAGTGGGCGGTATAACCTACTCACAATCACACCACAAGATGTGCGAGCAGGGACATATCACTGAGACCCTCAATGGACGTCTGCCCGGCACAGAACTCTATCTCGACATCACCGACCCCAACGTGCTGAGCCTCTTCGAGCAGCAGAAGATAACACCGGTGGAAGGTGTGTATTGCATAGCCCCGGGTGTGGTTGACAATGGCGACGGAACATACTCGCCAAACACCAAGATTGTCACTCTTGAGGCATATTACAAGGAATACTACCGTATAGGTAACGTGGAGACCAACTCGTTCAAGAACAGTTATCTGAAACTGCGCGAACTGCGCCTCGACTATACCGTGCCAAAGAAACTGTTGGCAAAGACCTTCATCGAGTCAGCCGTCATCGGACTCTACGGACGCAACCTCTTGTGCATCACCAACTATCCGATGTTCGACCCCGAGACATCATCCCTCGACGGCAGTTCGATTGTGTCGGGAGTGGAAGTGGGAACACTGCCAACGGCACGCTCATACGGAATCAATGTTAAATTAGGATTTTGATTGGAATTAAGGAATGAAAAAGATATTATATTCGATAATGGCACTGATGATGGGCATGGGAGTGTTCACATCGTGCGAGTCAATGGACGACACAAATGTCGATCCCACGAGAATGGACCAGGCCAATGCCGGCAGTTTCCTCACGCCTGTAATCTACAAGACAGGTGTATATACATGGCAGAGATACAACAGTTGGACTTTCCAGCTGATGCAGTGTCTCGTCACCACTAACTCGGTCAATGGAGTGGGGTGGTACCGCATCGGCGACACCGCAGGCGACGGTACATGGACAACCTACTACAAGTGGCTCACCAATGCCAAGGCGATATACGACAATGCAGTGGCTGTGGGCGACCCCAACTATCAGGCTATTGCCCTGACTATGCAGTCGTGGATGTTCGAGATACTTACCGACGGCTTTGGAGATATACCTATGAAGGATGCCTGCCGCGGTGACGAACAGCTTTATTATCCCACTTTCGACAAGCAGGCGGATATCTATCGTGCAATCATCGACTCGCTCGATTCTGCCAACAAGCTCTTCGTGCCCTCCAAGGGTTTGAAATACAACGACGCCGGCGACCTGCTTTATTGTACAAGCGGTACGGATGCCACTGGAATCACCCGCTGGCGCAAGTTTGCCAACTCGCTCAGGATGCGCGCCTTGTTGAGAGTGATTGACGTGCCCGAACTGAATGCAGCGGCACGGTTGAAGCAGATGATCGATAATCCCGAGGACTATCCCGTGTTTGAGAACAACGACGAGTCGGCAATGCTCTATATCACCGGTGTAGCCCCATACGAGGCACCGATGACACGTCCTTCCGACCTCAGTTCATACAAGCAGTTGTCGGAGTTCTTCATCGATCCCCTGAAGGAGTGGAACGACCCACGTCTTGCAGTATTTGCAGTGAAAGCCACCAATACCGATGAGAACGGTAAGGAGGTGAAGGACTATGTGGGATTGCAGAGCGGATATGCCGATATGCCCACTATTAACGGTTCGGCTCCCAATGCAGCCAAACTCGCCACCGCACCCCAGTCGCTCGCCATAATGACCTATTCAGAGGTGCTCTTCATCAAGGCAGAACTGGCACAGCGCGGCATTATCTCTGCCGATGCCAAGCAGCTGTATGAGGATGCCGTGAAGGCAAATATGGAGCAGTGGGGAGTGGCTTTGCCCGACGGTTATTTCGACAATCCTTCAGCAGCTTACGACGGAACTCTGAAGCGCATCATGGAACAGAAGTTCTATGCCCTGTTCTTCATCGACCACCAGCAATGGTATGAATACAACCGTACAGGTTATCCCGATGTGCCCACAGGTCCTGGAGTGGCAACAGGCGACCACATGCCTTTCCGATTCAAATATCCCGCAATTCTCCAGCGCATGAACCGCGAGAA
>JBJEAV010000027.1:0-4779 GCA_051869395.1 Prevotella sp. | reverse complement strand
CTACCAAATGTTTCGACGAAAAAGTTTCTATTTTTAACAGTATTTTAGAATTGAGACGTATAAATATGACACCAAAAGGGCTTACACCTTATTATATTATATTTAAGGAAAGCATTATTTGAGTTTTGCCCTTATATACATTCCAGGTCTAAAGTCACTGTTGGAAGAGGTCACCTTGGCATAAACTTTTATGGAATAGTCCTTGGCATCCACCGACTGGTCGATAGAAACAATCTTCGCAGAAAATGTCTTTTTCCCCATTCCATTCACCCTGAACTCCACATCACGACCAATCCGCATCAGATTCAGCTCCCTCTCATACACCGTCAACTGGAGCAGAGGTTGCGACTTGTTGATGACATCACATACAGGTTCTCCGGCATCGAGGTATTTGCCGAGATTAACATTGAGGTTAGTGACAAAGCCTGTTATAGGGGCAGTAACCTGGAGATAAGGCTGGATGCCGTTCGACTTTATGGAAGCAGGATTGACACCGAGAGTTTTCAGACGTGAGGCTGCAGCAGACAGACGGCTGTGCATAGAGAGATACTCAGCCTTGCTCTGCTGCACCTTTTTCTGTGATGCGGCATCGTTGGCGCTGAGGGTAGTCTGACGCTTGTATTCCTTTTCGAGGAATTCCGTCTGTGCCGAAGCGTCGAGATAAGTCTGCTGGAGTTCGATATACTCAGGGTTGTCGATAGATGCAATCACCTGTCCACGCTTGACAGCCTGCCCCGGCATCACCCTGAGACTATGCACCTTGCCGCCCATAGTGAGCGACACGGTGGCATTCTGCTGTGGCGACACCATCATCACACCATTGAACGTGGGACTGTTAGCCACATTAGTGGCACTGGACACACCATCAACAGCAATGGAGTCTGCATTAGCCTTAACCTCAACCGAGTCATGCTTTTCGGCGGAATCAACTGACTGAGCATCAGCGTCAGTAGTTTTGCTTCCGGAACATGCAGCCAACATCATGGCTGCAGTTATATATAAAAAATATGTCTTCATCATTTCTTTATCTTTATTTTTCTCAATATTATTGGCATTGAATTTACTATTCTATAAAAAGCGGGGATGACGATAAGCGTCAGTACCGTAGATACTATCAATCCGCCGATGACCACAGTGGCAAGCGGACGCTGCACCTCAGCTCCCGCCGACGTGGCAACAGCCATTGGCACGAAGCCCAACGACGCCACCAAACCCGTAAGGAAGACGGGACGCAGAAGATGCCCGCAACCACGGTAGATAATCCTGTCGGTACACATGTCATACTTGGCGGAAGACTGCATGTCGTTGAAATGATTAATCATGAGAATACCATTAAGCACCGCCACACCGAAGAGCGCGATAAATCCCACTCCCGCCGAGATGCTGAACGGCAGCCCCCGGAGCCACAACGCCGCAATGCCGCCAATGAGCGACAAGGGCACAGTGGAGAACACCACCAAGGAATAAGTGATACTGCGGAAATTGAAGAACAGCAGCAACAGGATGAGCATCAAGGCGATAGGAATCACGATGAGCAATGTGCGTATGGCGTTCTGCAGATTCTCAAACTGACCACCATATTCGAAATAATATCCTGGTTTGAGTTTGATATTCTTGTCGAGAGTCTCACTTATCTGCGACACGACCTGCTGGATATCAGCATCGCGCACATTGACACCTATGACAATACGACGCTTGGTGGCATCACGGTTAATCTGCAGCGGCCCGTTGACAAGACTGATAGTAGCCACCTCGCTCACCGGCACCTGTGCTCCGTCGCAAGTGCGGACATAGAGGCGGTTGAGGTCGAGGTCGCTCACCTTCTCGTCGTCGAGTCTTACCACGAGGTCGAACCTCCGCTCATTCTCGAACACCACTCCCGCAGCCTCGCCGGCGTAAGCCGTACGGATTATGTCGTTGAGTTCCTTGATGTCGATACCATATCGCGCAATCTTGGTGCGGTCGTAGTTGACAACCAACTGCGGCAGTCCCATCGCCTGCTCCACTATTACATCGGCAGCCCCCGGCACCTTCTCCACATACTTGGCAGCCTCCTTGGCTTTCGAATATAGTTCATCCATATCCTCGCCATATAGCTTGATGGCAATATCAGCCTTGGCACCCGTCATCAACTCATTGAATCTCAACTGTATAGGTTGGCTGAAATTAAACTCAGCCCCCTCCACGCTCTCGAGAGCCGCCTTCATCTTCTCCACCATCTCGGCACGGCTCGACGCCGAAGTCCATTCCTTAAACGGCTTCATCACGATCATCACGTCGGCATCCTCCACCGACATCGGGTCTGTGGGCACCTCGGCGGTTCCTATCTTAGCCACCACATGCTTAATCTCGGGGAACTTGTCCTTCAGCACCTTCTCCGCCTTGAGTGAAATCTCCACACTCTTGCTCAGCGAGCTACCTGCGGGAAGAGTCATCTGCATGGCAAAGTCGCCCTCGTCGAGCGTAGGTATAAACTCAGCTCCAAGACGTGTGAACAACACCAATGAGGCGGCAAGCAATGCAAACGCCACTCCCAATGTCTGCCATACACGAGGCATACAGAAATGCAACACCTTATTATATATACGCGCGAGCCACGCGAAGAACCTGTCGGCAAACGTAGGTTTCAGGGAAATCCCCCGCTTGAGGAACACCGATGCCATCATAGGCACGTAAGTGAGCGAGAGAAGCAGTGCGCCAACTATACAGAACACGAGCGTCTGAGCCATCGGGGTGAAATACTTGCCCTCGATGCCAGTGAGAGTCAATATTGGGAAGAAGACTATGAGGATGATGAGCACGGCGAAGGTAGAACTCTTCACCACCTTGGCAGCACCCTGCTCCACCTCGTCGCACATCTCGTCGGCAGTGAGCGTGCGTCCGCTCAACCGTTTGGAATATATATGCGCCAATATACCCTCGAGGATAACAATCGAGCCATCAACCACAATACCGAAGTCAATGGCACCGAGGCTCATCAGGTTGGCCGACACGCCGAACACCCTCATGAGTATGAATCCGAAGAGCATTGCCAATGGTATCACCGAAGCCACTATGACTCCCGCCCTCACATTTCCGAGGAAGACAATCAGGACGAGGAACACGATGATGGCACCCTCGATAAGGTTATATATCACGGTGGAGATATTGCGGTTGACCAGCTCCGAGCGGTTGAGATAAGGTTCGATGGATATACCCTCTGGCAGCATCTTCTGCACCTTTGCCACACGCTCCTCGAGCGTCTGGGTCACCACATTGGCATTGGCTCCCTTGAGCATCATCGCGATACCGCCCACACATTCGCCGTCGCCGTCCATCGTCATGGCACCAAACCGCTTGGGCGCACCGAAGTCCACCTTGCCTATGTCGCTGATATGCACAGGCATACCACCGCGATTAGCCACCACAATCTTCTCGATGTCCTTCTTCTTGCTTATCATACCCTCCGAGCGGATATAGTAAGCCCTGCCCACCTTCTCGATATAACTGCCACCGGTGTTCTGGTTGTTGTTAGACAGCGCCTCAAACACATCTCCGATGGTAATCTGCAGTGCGGCAAGCGCATCGGGGTCGATAGCCACCTCATACTGCTTGAGATAGCCACCGAAACTGTTGATTTCCACAATACCAGGAATACCAGAAAGTTGTCGCTTTACAATCCAGTCCTGGATAGTTCGCAGTTCCATGGCGTCGTAGTCGTTGCGATGCTTTTCGTCCACCTTGAGCACATACTGGTAAATCTCCCCAAGTCCCGTGGTGATAGGCATCATCTCGGGAGTGCCAAGTTCCTGCGGAATCTCTCCCGCCACCACCTGAATCTGCTCGTTGATGAGCTGCCGCGCCTCAAGCGTGGGCACACTCTCCTTGAACACCACAGTGACGAGCGAGAGTCCGAATCTCGACACCGATCGAATCTCCGTGACGTTCATGATGTTGCTCATGGCGATTTCCACTGGCATGGTAATCAGCTGCTCTACTTCCTGCGGAGCGAGCGTAGGCGACACGGTTACGATCTGCACCTGGTTGTTTGTGATGTCGGGCACGGCATCCACGGGCAGTGTCATCATCGACCATATACCGCCAATCAGCAGAAACAATGTCGTCAGCGCGACAAACAGTTTCTTTCGGATAGAAAACCTAACAATAGCCTTAAACATATTATACTATTTCAGAATTACCTCGCAAAGGTAGTAAAAAAATCTATAAGCAGTATCATTTTACCAAGAAAAATCGTCAAACAGTCGATATTTTAACATATATAACAACATTTGGTAACGAGCGGACATTATTTTGCCAGTTAGCATAAGATGTTTTGTCAATTGGCAATATGATACAACATCCGCCATCCTGACACCACCACGACGTACTTCCTGACATCACTATGACGTACTTTCAGACACCATCACGACCCCCAGTTTCCACCTGTTCCACCAGTTCCACCATTTCCACCAACCCTTGCGGAAACTATTGCGGAAATAAGCTAATATAAGGAAAAAACCGTTAATAATCAGTTAATTGGCGCGATATATCAGCTATTTCGCCGCCTGCGAGATGCAGATGCAAGGCTATTACTCCTAAAATAATCCGATGTAAGTACGATGTGAATCCGACATGAAGTCGTTACCCAATCGACTTCACATCGACTTCACATCGAGTTCACATCGAATTCATATCGAATTCATATCGAATTCATGTATGAGAAACATTGGAACAACATATTACTCTCTTAATTTAAAAAATATTAATATATCTAACAACATTTGTGAGTATCGGAAAAAA
>JBJEAV010000026.1:17701-21761 GCA_051869395.1 Prevotella sp. | reverse complement strand
TCTCCTAATGTTACTACTTTTGCCATTTCTTGTTTTTTAAATTAATTGTATTTGTAGATTCAATTTTTTACGTTTGCGACAACAAAATTACGCTAAATAATTGAATTGACAAAGAAAAAACGGGAAAATCTGCTGTTTTTTGCATTTTTTTTCGCTGTGCATTAGCACAATTCGTTTTTTATTGGTAATTTTGCACAAAAATTTAACTCATTTATGGCAAACGACAGAATAAGAATCAAGGACATCGCTTTGAGGTCGGGAGTATCGGTGGGCACTGTTGACAGGGTGCTGCACAACCGCCCAAGTGTCTCCAAGGAGGCAAGGGAAAAGGTGGAGAGGGCACTGCAGGAAATGGACTACCAGCCCAACATGTATGCCAGTGCACTGGCGTACAACAAGACCTACAACTTTATTTGCATCATGCCCAAGCACGAATCCGAGGCTTACTGGCAGGAGGTGGAGGACGGTGCCATGTGCGCACGCGACCACAGGCGAGACTTCCATGTCAACGTGGAGATGATGTATTACCGCCGCTTCAACCAAAGCACCTTCACCAAGGTCACCCAGGAATGTCTCAACAAACAGCCCGACGGAGTGGTCATCGTGCCTTCAACGCTCGACGTGACACGAGAGTTCACCGACAAGTTGCACGAACTGAACATACCGTTCATCATGCTCGACTCTTATATGCCTGACCTCAAACCTCTGTCGTTCTTTGGTCAGGACTCTTTCTGCAGCGGCTACTTTGCCGGACGTATGCTTATGCTCATAGCATCCAAGGAGACGGAAATAATGATGATGAAGCAGATGATCAACGGCAACGTGGCGAGCAAGCAGCAGGAAAACCGCGAGACGGGATTCCGACATTACATGCGCGACCATTTCCCAAATGTGGAGATTACAGTGGTCAACCTGCCACTCGACGTGGAGAGGGAGAAATACGCGGAGATTCTCGAGAAGTTCTTCACAGAGCATCCTCATGTCCACCACTGCATCACGTTCAACTCCAAGGCGCATCTCGTGGGTGAGTTCCTCTTGCGCAGCAACCGCCGCAATGTGCAGATTATGGGATATGACATGGTGAAAAAGAATGCCGAGTGTGTAAAGCAAGGCTCTATCTCGTTCCTCATTGCACAGCACGGATATATGCAGGGATATTCCAGCATCGACTCGCTATTCCAGGCCATTGTGCTGAAGAAGGAGGTGAACCCCGTGAACTACGTGCCCATCGAACTGCTCACAAAGGAGAACGTGGAGTTCTACAGGAGGGAACAGCTTTGAAAAATTGAAAAATTAAAATATTAAAATATTAAAAAATTAAAAAACAAACAATGGAAAAAACTTATCTCAAAATCAACAGGGCAGACTCAGTAGTGGTTTGCCTTGACGCAATGAAAAAAGGGGATGTCGTGGAAGTGGACGGCAAGTCGATAACTCTCAACCAGGACACTCCCGCAGGACATAAGGTGCTTATCGTTGACGCACCAGAGGGTACAAACATCATCAAGTATGGCTACCCCATCGGACACGCCACTACCGACCTTAAGGCTGGTGACTGGGTCAACGAGAACAACCTTAAGACTAATCTTAAAGGTACGCTCACATACGCGTATGAACCGGTGGATGACTCACTCGACATACCTGTGGAAAACAGGACATTCGAGGGTTATGTCAGAAAGAACGGCGAAGTGGGCGTGCGCAACGAGATATGGATTGTGCCTACAGTGGGTTGCGTGAACGGTATTGCCGAACGTCTTGCCGACCTGCTCCGCAAGGAGACTGGAGAGAAGGACATCGACGCCGTTTATGCCTGGCACCACAACTACGGATGCTCGCAGCTCAGCGGTGACCACGAAAATACCCGCAAGGTGCTGCGCGACATCACCCTCCACCCCAATGCCGGCGGTGTGTTAGTGCTCGGATTGGGATGCGAGAACAACCAGCCTGACAAGTTTGAGGAACTGCTCGGCGACTACGACCGCGACCGCATCAAGTTCCTTGTGACCCAGAAGGTGGATGGCGACGAGGTTGAGGCAGGTATGGAGATTCTTCGCGACCTATATGCCAAAGCTTCTCAGGACAAGCGCGAGACTGTATCTGTAAGCAAGCTGCGCGTAGGACTGAAGTGCGGCGGAAGCGACGGATTCAGCGGAATCACCGCCAATCCTCTTGTAGGAGAGTTCTCCGACTGGCTCGTGGCTCAGGGCGGAACATCCATCCTCACCGAGGTGCCTGAGATGTTCGGTGCCGAGACTATCCTCATGAACCGCTGCAAGAACAGCGAACTCTTCGACAAGACAGTCTCTATGGTAAACGACTTCAAGGAATACTTCCTCAGCCACGGCGAGCCAGTGGGCGAGAATCCATCACCGGGCAACAAGGCTGGCGGTATCTCTACACTCGAAGACAAGGCATTAGGTTGCACACAGAAGTGCGGCAAGGCTCCAGTGAGCGGTGTGCTGAAATACGGCGACCGACTGGAGACCAATGGTCTTAACCTGCTCTCCGCCCCCGGCAACGACCTCGTGGCTTCTACGGCATTGGCGTCGGCAGGATGCCAGATAGTGCTCTTCACAACAGGACGCGGCACTCCCTTCGGCACCTTCGTTCCTACGATGAAGATTGCCACCAACCCCACCCTCGCCGCACGCAAGCCCAACTGGATTGACTTCAGTGCCGGACAGCTCATCGAGGGCAAGACCATGGAGCAGCTGCTTCCTGAGTTTATCGACAAGATACTTGCCGTGGCAAGCGGAGAGAAAGCCCGCAACGAGGCAAACGGATACAGGGAAATCTCGATATTCAAGAACGGAGTGACGCTTTGAAAATATTATAATATTAAAGAATTAAAGAATTAAAATATTAAAATATTAAAGAATTAAAAAGGATTGAATAAGAAAGGCATTATAGCATTAAGTCCCTTGGCAGTGTTCATACTGCTGTATTTAGTCACCTCGATTATCGCAGGTGACTTTTATAAGGTACCGATTACGGTGGCGTTCCTGCTGTCGTCAATTTATGCCGTGATAGTATGCGGCGGTATTCCCACAAGGGGCGGAATGCCTATTGCCGAACGCATCTCGATATTCAGCCGTGGTGCCTCTATGGGCAACATGATGCTGATGCTGTGGATATTCGTGCTTGCCGGAGCCTTCGCCAATACGGCGAAGGTGATGGGAAGCATCGACGCCACAGTCAACCTTACTCTTTCAATCCTGCCTGGCAACATGATTCTTGCCGGACTTTTTCTCGCTGCTTGTTTCGTGTCAATATCCGTGGGCACGAGTGTCGGCACCATCGTAGCCCTCACTCCCATCGCCGCAGGTGTCGCCAACTCCACCGGTTCCAGTGTGCCCTTGCTCACGGCAGTCATCGTTGGCGGCTCACTCTTCGGCGACAACCTCTCGTTTATCTCCGACACCACCATCGCCGCCACATCCACCCAGGGCTGCAAACTGAGCGACAAGTTCCGTGTGAATTCCTATCTCGTCATGCCAGTGGCATTGGTGATTCTCGGCATATACACCTTCATGGGTTCCGGCATCAACTCGCCGCAAAATGTGCCTGAGGTATCTATAATAAAGGTAATACCTTATATAATAGTATTGGTGACGGCGGTATGCGGAATGAACGTCATGGCGGTGCTCACCCTTGGCATCCTCGTAACCGGTGGCATTGGCATCATCGACGGCTCGTTTGATGTCTTCGGATGGTTCGGTGCTATGGGCAACGGCATAACGGGTATGGGCGAATTGATTATCATCACCATGATGGCTGGCGGAATGTTGGAGCTTATCAAGGTGAACGGTGGTATCGACACTGTGATAAACCTGCTCACCAAGCGTATCACCACCAAGCGCGGGGCAGAGATGAGTATAGCAGCATTAGTGGGTATGGTGAACGTATGCACAGCCAACAACACCGTGGCAATCATCACCTCGGGAGGCATAGCCAAACAGATAGGCGACCGCTTCGGCATCGACAACCGCAAGTGCGCCAGTATCCTCGACACCATGTCGTGCTGTGTGCAGGGGGTAATTCCCTACGGTGCCCAACTGCT
>JBJEAV010000026.1:0-17601 GCA_051869395.1 Prevotella sp. | reverse complement strand
ATTGAAGATTGTAATTTCTAACTTCTAATTTCTAAATAATACAGCGATGGATGTAATAGAAAGAAATTTCATGAGGCTTCTGCGCAGCGGAACGTTTGGCGACGACACCGCCGTTGAGCCTATGTCACAATGGAAATGGAACCGACTCTACCAGATGTCGCTCATGCACGGCGTAACAGCATTCATATATGACGGCATCATGGCAAGGGAAGACGAATTCTTCATCAACCTCACCGACGAACAGCGTGAGACATGGAGAAGAACCGTGGAGGAGACTGAAGAGAAAAACCGTCAGCATAACATACTTACTGCCCGACTCATCGAACAGCTCAACCATATGAATACGCGCCCTATATTGCTTAAGGGACAGGCCATTGCCACTCTATACAACCATCCGCTCCACCGCAGCAGCGGCGACTGCGACATATTCTTCCCGTTGCCGCCACAGGGCAAGAAGGCCGACGAATGGGCAAAGACAAACGGACAAAACGTAACATCGCCCGAGAGATTTGTACTACAATACCGATGGAATGACATGAAGGTGGAGCATCACCACAGGATGATAAAACTCACCAATTTCGTTCTCAACAAATCATTGCAAACAATCGTCAACAGTGAGATAAGATGCTGCGACTCCACCTACGTTTACATCGACGGAGTGAAGGTGGAGACACTGCCTCCCACCCTCAACCTGCTCTTTGCCTTGGTGCGCATTACCAAGTATATACTCAACGACGGAGTAAGTCTCAAGCAAATTATCGAATTGGGCGTAATCCTCAGAAAAATAGGCGATAAGGTGGATTTCGTTAAACTGCAACAGTGGATTGACAAACTCCATCTCAGCGACATGGCCCAGCTCGAAGGAGCATTGCTAACAGGACTGTTCAATTTCTCCACCGACGAGATTCCTTTTATGCAGCAAGGCAAGAGCGAGAACATCACGAGAATCACCCGCGAGATATTCAACATGAAGGGCAACCACACCTACGACTGGTATTTCACTCAGGGCAAGAACGTGTTCGTGAGCACGAGCAACAGGAGCGCCATGATGTGGCACATCAACAACAGCAGACGCTTTTTCAGATATTATCCGAGTGAGACGGTCACGAATTTCGTTACATCCTTCGCCCACTCATTATCACATATAGAGGAATAAGACAATGAAATACTTCGAGACAGAATTTCAGATCAGCGGTCCTGAAGAATTGATTCAGGATGCCCGCGACGTGCTCGCCGCAATGGCGGGAGAGGCAGGATACGAGACCTTTGAGGACACCGCGGAAGGCATCAAGGGATACGTGCAGCAAGACCTTTACGCCGAAGATGCCGTGGCAGCTGTCATTGCCGACTTCCCCTTCGAGGACATCACCGTCAGCTATGTAACACGAGAGGCTGAATACCGCGACTGGAACGAGCAATGGGAGAACGAGGGTTTCGAGCCAATCTTCATCACCCGCGAATGTGTTGTTCACGACGGAAGGCATCTGCCCGAGAAACCATGTAAGACAATGGTGGAGATTGATGCCAAATTAGCTTTCGGCACCGGAACCCACGAGACCACGAGGATGGTGGCACAACAGCTCATCCTCTCCGACCCGTATGGCAAGAATGTTCTCGACTGCGGTTGCGGCACAGGCATACTTGGCATTATAGCCCTAAAACTTGGCGCAAGTCATGTTGTGGGATATGACATCGACGAATGGAGTGCTGACAACGCCCGTCATAATGCCGTAATCAACGGTGTTGGCGATGATTACGACGCCCGTCTCGGTGACGCAGGCATAGTGGAAGCTGAATCACAACAATTCGACATCATACTTGCCAACATCAACCGCAACATCCTCCTTGCCGACATGCCCCGATGGCGTCCCCTCATGTCGCCCTCAGGCACTCTCATTCTCAGCGGTTTCTATGCCTCCGATGTAGAGGCACTCACCACTAAGGCAGCGGAACTCGGACTGAAAGTCCAAGCCCATCATGAGGACGGCGATTGGCAGTGCTTGGTATTTAAAGTAAGATAAGTAAGGTATGAATGATATTGCACCAAAAGGACGAATACTTGTAGTGGATGACAACGAGGACGTATTGTTGTCGCTCAACATGTTGCTAAAGTCTGTCGTTGAGGGCATTAGGGTGACAAGCGACCCAGAGCGCATCATTGAGTTTATGGACTCGTTCCACCCCGATGTCATTATGCTCGACATGAACTTCCGTCGCGATGCCATCAGTGGCGAGGAAGGATATGAATGGCTTTCACGCATATTGGAGCACGACCCAAGGAGCGTGGTGCTGTTCATCACGGCATACGTAGATACCGAGAAGGCTGTCAGGGCAATAAAAGCGGGTGCAGTGGATTTTATACCCAAACCATGGGACAGGAAGAAACTGCTCGACACGGTGAAGAGTGCCATTGAACTGAGACAGTCGCGCATCACTGGATGCGATATGTCTGAAAGGAATTTCCAGTTTCCCGGTTTTATCGGCGAATGCAAAGCCATGCGCCAACTGAAACAGCAGATTGCAAGAGTGGCGGCTACGGATGCCAACGTGCTCATCACCGGCGAAAATGGAGCCGGCAAGGACGTTGTAGCCCATGCCATCCACAGCTTGTCTCAAAGGTCGGACAAACCTTTTGTGAACATCGACCTTGGATGTATTCCCGAAACACTCTTTGAAAGCGAGCTTTTCGGTTATGAAAAAGGAGCGTTCACCGATGCCCGCAATGCCAAGGCTGGAAGGGTGGAACAAGCTGACGGAGGTACACTCTTCCTTGACGAGATAGGTAATCTCTCAATGCAGATGCAGCAGAAGTTGCTTACCGTGATTGAGAAGAAGGAGACATCCCGCATAGGTTCATCAAAGACAAGGAAAGTAAACCTGAGAATCATCTCTGCCACCAATGCCAATCTTGCAGAAAGAATCAGTGAAGGTACATTCCGTCAGGACCTGTTCTATCGCATCAACACCATCGAACTGCATATTCCCCCACTTCGAGAGCGTGGTGATGACATCATTCTGTTGGCAGAGCATTTCCTGAATATCTTTGCCATGAGATATGACAGAAAAGGAGTGGGATTATCTGATGACGCACACATAAAATTGCTCAATCACTCCTGGCCAGGCAATGTGCGCGAACTGCAACACAGCATCGAGCGTTCATTGGTGCTCAGTGCATCCCCCACACTCTCAGCACCAGACATTCAGATTACTCCCAATACACAACCAACGATGAATGAAGATACACAGCAGACTCTCAACCTTGAGGAACTGGAGAGAAATGCCATCAAGCGTGCCGTGTCAATGAGCAACGGCAACCTTACCCAGGCAGCAGAACTTTTAGGTATCACCCGTTTCGCACTTTATCGCAAGATTGACAAACTTGGAATATGATTGACAAACTTGGAATATGAATATGCCTTTCCACTTGAATCCTTTTTCCAACAAAAGCATACGTCGCCTCAGGCAGATGTTGCATGCCATCCGGATGCGCGACTTCTCCTTGCAGTTCGCTCTCGACAAATTGCGGGGAGAGGAACGTATGCTCGCGGAGGAAATCAATGCCGTAATCAATGAGTTCAGGGAGAAGACATTAAGGCAGGAGTCGCAATACAAATATTTCGACACACTGCTCAACACCGTGGACGACTGCCTCATTGTGACTGATGACAAAGAGCATATCCACTGGATGAACCGCACAGCCATCAACAGCCTTTGCGGATTCAGGATTTATGAGATTAACGACCTTGCTTCTGTAAACAACAGTTTGCCGCAACTGATGTATAGCCTCCGTCCAGGAATGAAGAAGATGGCAAGACTGTATGTAAAAAACGGGAATGAAACAACAGAACGTGAATACTCCATATCAGTCACCAATTTCTTTGACAAGGGATTCTATTATAAACTATATACCCTGCAAAACATCCACGAGGTGGTGCAGAAGAGCGAGAGTGAGGCACAACAACAACTTGTAAGAGTGCTTACCCACGAGATTATGAACTCACTCACGCCTATCATCTCACTGAGCGACACACTCACTGAGGGAATGAAGGAAAAATCTCTCTCGCAAGACGACATCACACAAGCATTACAGGCAATAAACAGGCGCAGCAGCGGACTTCTGCATTTCGTGGAGAACTACCGCAAGCTGCAACATATCTCAGCTCCCCAATTTTCTGACGTGAAACTCGGTGAGCTTATCTCCGACCTCCGGCAACTGTTCCCAGCCCCATACTTCCACTTCATCATAAAAGACACGGAACAAGTTCTGCACATCGACCGCAGCCAGATAGAGCAATTACTCATAAATCTGTTGAAAAATGCGGAAGAAGCAGTGAAAGACAATGAAGACAGAAGCATAACTGTTGAAGCAAGAGTGGAAAGGTCTCAACACCTTATGACAATAATGGTAAAAGACAATGGATGCGGCATAATGCCTGAAGTTCTCGACCGCATCTTCGTACCTTTCTTCACAACAAAGCCAGGCGGATCAGGCATAGGTCTAAGCATTTGCCGACAAATAGCCTCATTACACGGAGGCTCAATCACAGTGTCATCCACTCCTGGCAAACAAACTGTCTTTACCTTACTGTTACCGATTTGACATAAAAACGGAGGCGGGTTCACATTATGTTACAACCGCCTCCGTCAAACAATAACGATAATACGATAGCTATATCATTTATATTCACTGCTTCAGTAAATATGCCTTGAAGCTTTCAAAGTCCTTTGACATCTCCACGCTCTGCTTCTCGCCCTTCATGAAAGCGGCAAGACGGGCGGGGATTTCCACTTCGGCACCGATGACTGCCTCTACCGTATCCTTGAACTTTGCAGGATGGGCTGTCTCGCAGAACACTCCATATTCTCCAGGCTGCAACTGCTCGCTCAGTGCACGATAGCCGCAGGCTCCGTGGGGGTCGAGGATATATCCGTTGGCTGCATAGCACTGGCTCATTGCCTCGCGGATCTGGTCGTCGGAATATGTTGCGCCGCTGATGAGAGAGGTGACACGCTTGTGGTCGCCCTCATACAGGTCGTAGATACGGGCAAAGTTGCTCGGGTCGCCTACGTCCATGGCATTTGCTATGGTCTGCTTGCTCGGCTGTGGCTCATACTTGCCCGTGGCGAGATAGTTGAAGAAGATGTCGTTGGCATTGTTGGCGGCGATGAAACGCTTGATGGGCAATCCCATACGATGTCCAAAGAGTGCGGCGGTGATATTGCCGAAGTTTCCGCTGGGGACACAAACCACCAGGTTGTCTGCCTTGCCAAGTGCCTTCATGCGTGCGTATGCATTGAAATAGTAGAATGCCTGTGGAAGGAAACGTGCCACGTTGATGGAATTGGCTGAGGTGAGCTTCATGTGGCGGTTGAGTTCCTCGTCCATAAAGGCACTCTTGACGAGAGCCTGACAGTCGTCGAACACTCCATCCACCTCAACGGCAGTGATGTTCTGTCCGAGGGTGGTGAACTGACACTCCTGAATCTTGCTGACCTTGCCTTTGGGATAGAGTACATATACGTGGATGCCGTCAACACCGAGGAATCCGTTGGCAACGGCACTTCCGGTATCGCCGCTGGTGGCAACAAGCACATTCACCTGCTCACGTCCTTCCTGACGGATGAAGTATTGCAGCAGACGTGCCATAAAGCGTGCACCGACATCCTTGAAGGCAAGCGTGGGTCCGTGGAAGAGTTCAAGACTATAGATATTGTCCGTTACTGGTGCCACGGGACAGTCGAACGACAGTGTGTCGTCAACGATGTGACGAAGGTCGGCATCGGGAATGTCCTCGCCGAAGAATGCCTGCGCAACGGTGAAGGCAATGTCCTGGAATGACATTGTCTCGATGTTGTCGAAGAACGACTGAGGCAGTTGCTTTATGCTCTCAGGCATATAAAGGCCGCGGTCGCCCGCCAATCCCTTGACCACTGCCTCGTGAAGTGTAGCCATCGGGGCCTTTTTGTTTGTACTGTAGTATTTCATTTTATTTCTTATTACCTTTAGTTAGGGAGTAAAAGGAGATAAAAGAAGTTATCACTCCTTATGGTCGCTCAGGAAGATAAATGACAATAGTATTTGCGATGCATAAACATTTGTCCCTTATCTCCCCTTATTTTCCTTTATCTCCCCTTATCTCCATCAAATTACTTAATCTTCATAAATTCCTGCATGAACTGCTGGAGGCGGAGCATACCGTATGCACCGCTTACACAGCTCACCTCGTCATATTCCATGACACTGTCGGGTTCGATGCCGGGATAGTAGATGATGAATGGCACCGGCTCCTGCACGTGTGTGCGGATTTCCACGGGAGTGGGATGGTCGGGCAGTACGGCTATGCATACCGGTTCGTCCCATGTCTTCACCTCATTATATATAGGTTCAACAATGCGGCGGTCGAGATTCTCGATGGTTTGTAACTTGAGGTTGAGGTCGCCATCGTGACCGGCCTCGTCGCTTGCCTCCACGTGGAGAAATACGAAGTCATCCTGGCGAAGGGCTTCTATTGCAGCTTGAGCCTTACCCTCGTAGTTGGTGTTGTATAAACCTGTGGCTCCCTCTACCTTGATGATGCGGAGACCGGCATAATGACCGATGCCACGGATGAGGTCAACGGCGGAGATGACTGCCCCACTCTTTACATCGGGGAACATCTCGGGGATGGTCTGCATGGAGGGGCGATAGCCGGGACTCCAGGGCCATATGGAGTTTGCCATTGGCTTGCCTTCAGCCTTGCGCTTCTGGTTGATGGGATGAGCCTCAAGGAGGGACTGGGAGCGGAGGATGAGGTCGTTGATGAGGGCGGCGGTGTCATCGGGGGAGAGGGACTGAACTCGCGGCTGACACCGCGAGCACGGGGGCTGCTCGGATGGGGGCTGCTCGGATGGAGCGGGCTGAACTAACAGCGGGCGCCATTCTTCGTCGGGATGGTCGTGGGGAGGTGAACAGACGATGTGCTTGTTGCCGCCACGGATGACGAGGAGATGGCGATACTGGATGCCGGGGATGAACTGGACGCGGTCGTTGCCGAGATGCTCATTGAGATAATTTATCAGCACTGTGCCGTCTTCTGTAGAGAGATGACCGCCGTGGTGGTTTTTTATTTTACCATCGTCGAGGGTGATGATATTGCAACGGATTGCCATGTCATCAGGGCGCATCTCATATCCGATGCTTGCCGCTTCCAACGGACCCCTACCCTCATATACCTTGTCAAGGTCATAACCGAGGATGGCGGTGTTGGCCACCTCCGAACCGGGCTGGTAGCCATCGGGCACAGTGAGCAGTCTGCCACACCTGCCCTTCTTTGCCAACATGTCCATATATGGCGTGTCGGCATATTGCAAGAGCGTCTTGCCACCAAGGCGTTCTACCTTGTGGTCTGCCATTCCGTCACCTAATATAATAATGTGTTTCATCTTATTCTAAATATTTGCGATTGACATGATGTTGGCAAACACACCCGCTGCGGTCACTCCGGCACCGGCTCCATATCCCTGGATGAGCATCGGGTATTCACGATAGCGTTCGGTGGTGAGGAGAACGATGTTGTTGGAGCCTTCAAGTCCGTAGAAAGGATGATGCTGACCTACGGCTTCGAGTGAGACGCTCGTCTTGCCATGGTCGAGCTTTGCAACAAATCGCCAGCGTTTGTTCTCGCTTTCGAGCACCTTGCGCTTTGCTTCGAAGTCGGCGTCCAATGAAGGCAGGTTCTTCCAGAAGTCCTCGATGCTTCCCTTGAAGAACTCGTCGGGCACGAAGAGGTGCTTCTCAACGTCTCCCTGCTCAACCTTATATCCCGCCTCGCGTGCGAGGATAACCAATTTGCGGACAACATCCTTGCCGCTCAGGTCGATGCGCGGATCAGGTTCGCTATAACCTTGCTGCTTGGCTCTCACTACAGTCTCGGAGAAGGGAACGTCGGCAGAAATCTCGTTAAAGATAAAATTGAGAGTTCCACTCAGAACTGCCTCTATCTTAAGTATTTTGTCTCCCGAGTTCTTCAGGTCGTTGATTGTGCCGATGATAGGCAGACCAGCACCGACATTGGTCTCAAACAGGAACTTTACTCCACGTTGCAGAGCGGTCTGCTTGAGCTTCAGATAACTCTCATAATCACTGGATGCAGCTACCTTGTTTGCTGCAACCACAGATATATTGTGCTCGAGGAATTCCTGGTATAATCCCGCCACTTCATTGCTTGCCGTGCAGTCAACAAACACACTGTTGAAGATGTTCATTCCGATGACCTCCTGGCGCAGGTGGTTGATGTCGCTCGGGGCGGATTTTGCCAGTTCCTCGCGATAGTTGCCGAGGTCGATACCGTCTCGGTTGAAGATAGCGTTATGACTGCTTGAAATGCCCACGACATTCAGTTTGAGTCGGCGGGTCTTCATTAGTTCCTCATACTGCGAATGAATCTGCGAGATGAGGTTGCCGCCAACTGTACCCACACCGCAGATGAACAGGTTGAGGACATTGTATTCGCTGAGGAAGAACGAATCATGGAGTACATTAAGCGACTTGCGCAGGAACTTGGAATCAACAACAAACGAGATATTTGTCTCCGAGGCACCCTGGGCGCAGGCAATCACACTGATACCGCTGCGTCCGAGCGTGCCGAAGAGTTTTCCCGCGATACCGGGAGTGTGCTTCATATTCTCACCCACGATGGCGATAGTGGCAAGTCCGTTCTCGGCGTGCATCGGGAACATGGCTCCAGTTTCGATTTCCTTGGCAAACTCATGGTTGAGCACACGCACTGCATCGTCAGAATCCTCGTCGCGTACACCGATAGAGGTAGAGTTCTCTGACGAAGCCTGCGACACCATAAACACCGAAATGCCGTTTTCGGCGAGTGCGGTGAAGATTCGGCGGTTGACACCGATGACTCCCACCATCGACAGACCAGTGACGGTGATAAGTGTGGTGCCGCTGATGCTGGAAATACCCTTGATGGGCTTGCGGTCGTTGTCAATCTTGTCCTTTATGATAGTGCCGGGGTCTGAAGGGTTGAACGTGTTCTTCACCCTTATCGGTATATTCTTCACGCATACGGGATAAATCGTAGGAGGATAGATGACCTTTGCGCCGAAGTTGCAAAGCTCCATCGCCTCCACATAACTCAGCTCGTTGATAGTGTATGCAGTGTGGATGACGCGCGGGTCGGCAGTCATGAATCCGTTGACATCCGTCCAAATCTCCAACGTCTCGGCATCGAGTGCAGCCGCAATGATAGAAGCGGTGTAGTCGCTGCCGCCGCGTCCGAGGTTGGTCACCTCACCGGAATACTTGTCGGAACTGATGAACCCCGGAACGACAGTTATCTTGGGCAACTCGCAGAAAGCCTCGCGCACAAGGTTGTTAGTCAGTTCGCTGTCAAGCACATGCTTTCCGTGCTTCATCTCAGTCTTGATGAATGAGCGCGAGTCCTTCCACTGCGCACCTTCTATTAATGTGGCCACGATATTGCTGCTCAGCCTTTCGCCGTAGCTTACAATTGCTGCGGAAGTCTTGGGGCTGAGGTCGCGGATGAGATAAACACCATAATATATAGAACGAAGCTGGTCAAGCAGTGAATCCACTGTTGCCAGCAGTCGAGTTCGCTTGTCATTGTCGGTAATGATGGCACTGATCATCGTGTGATGACGTGTGACCATTGATTCAAACTCGTCACGGTAAGCCTCGTCTCCCTTGACGGCGAGCTTCGACGTGGCAATCAGTTTGTCGGTGATGCCGCCCAATGCGCTCACCACGACAATAACAGGTTGAGATTGGTTCTCAACAATGTTCTTCAAACTCAAGATGCTTTCTACGGAACCTACGGATGTTCCGCCGAATTTCAGTACTTTCATAATGTGAATAAATGATTTAGTGGTTGCAAAGGTAAGAAGTTTTCTTGGTTTAACAAAAAAAATCGCCGTTTTTTTCTCATAAATACAAAAAAATGGGTATAGTTTTCTTAAATTATCTTTTATAAAGGGCATAATTAATATTTTTTAGGCAGAATATTGCCGATATTTCGCAATTCTTAGGTAATTTTGCAGCCAAATTGGAAATATATAGAAAATATACAAGAATTATGGCAGAAGCTATTGACATTCGCGAATTGAATATTCGCATTGAACAACAAAGTACGTTTGTTACTAATTTGGTTAGCGGTATGGACCGCGTTATAGTAGGACAGAAGCATTTGGTTGACTCCTTGCTCATCGGTTTGCTGAGTGACGGACATATCCTCCTGGAGGGTGTCCCGGGCCTGGCGAAGACACTTGCCATCAAGACCCTCTCGCAGCTGATTGACTCGGATTACAGCCGCATACAGTTTACGCCCGACTTGTTGCCTGCCGATGTGGTGGGTACATTGATATACTCTCAGAAGGAAGAGAAGTTCAACGTGAAGAAGGGTCCCGTCTTTGCCAACTTCGTATTGGCGGATGAGATTAACCGCGCTCCTGCCAAGGTGCAGAGCGCACTGCTCGAAGCCATGCAGGAAAAGCAGGTGACCATCGGAAGTGAGACCTTCAAGTTACCAAACCCCTTCCTCGTGATGGCTACGCAAAACCCGATAGAGCAGGAAGGTACATACCAGTTGCCCGAAGCGCAGGTCGATCGTTTCATGCTTAAGGTAGTGATTGACTACCCCACACTTGAGGAGGAGAAACGAATCATACGCGAGAACATACAGGGTCAGCTGCCCACAGTCACACCTGTGAGCACGGCAGAGGAGATTATCCGCGCCCGCGAGGTTGTCCGCGAGGTGTATATCGACGAGAAGATTGAGCAATATATCGCCGACATCGTCTTTGCCACACGTTATCCCGACCGTTATGGACTGAAGGACATGTCGCAGCTGATTTCATTCGGCGGCAGTCCGCGTGCAAGTATCTCGCTTGCCAAGGCGTCACGTGCCTACGCTTTCATCAAGCGCAGGGGTTATGTAGTGCCCGAGGATGTGCGTGCCGTGGCACACGACGTGCTGCGCCACCGCGTGGGACTCACCTACGAGGCTGAGGCAAGCAACGTCACAAGTGAGGAAATCGTTAGCCGAATAATAAATAAGGTAGAAGTGCCTTGATGCAATGGATACCCAAGAGTTATTAAAAAAAGTAAGGAAGATTGAGATAAAGACGCGCGGACTGAGCGCGAACATCTTCGCCGGACAATACCATTCAGCCTTCAAGGGAAGGGGAATGGCGTTCAGCGAGGTGCGCGAGTATCAGTTCGGCGATGATGTGCGCGACATCGACTGGAACGTTACCGCCCGCTTCAACCGTCCCTATGTGAAGGTGTTTGAGGAAGAGCGCGAGCTTACGGTGATGTTGCTCATCGACGTCAGCGGCTCTCTCGACTTTGGCACCAATGGACAGGTGAAGCGCGACATGGTGACGGAGATAGCCGCCACCCTCGCCTTCAGTGCCATACAGAACAACGACAAGATTGGCGTGATCTTCTTCTCCGACAAGATTGAGAAATACATCCCGCCAAAGAAGGGACGCAAGCACATTCTCTATATCATCCGCGAGCTTATTGACTTTCATCCCGAAAGCAAGCGCACTGACTTGCGAGGTGCTTTGGAGTTTCTTTCGGGAGTGGCAAAGCGCAGGTGCACGGCGTTCATCCTGAGCGACTTCTACGTGCGCAACGACTTCCAACAGACCTTGTCTATCTGCAACCGCAAGCATGATGTTGTGGCAATACAGGTGTATGACATTCGCTCAAAGGAGTTGCCCGACGTTGGACTGATGCGCGTGGTGGATGCCGAGACAGGATTCGAACAGTATGTAGATACGAGCAGCAAGCGCACACGCAACGCCTATGCCCAGTATTGGAACAAGCGACAGACGGCTCTTGCCGAGACCTTCAACAAGAGCAATGTCGATAGTATATCAGTAGCCACAAGCGATGACTATGTCAAGGCGATGATGATGCTTTTTAAAATGAGGAATTAGGAATGAGGAATGAGGAATTGAAACGGTTATTATCCATAATAATATTGGCCTGCGCAGTGCTTTCGGCAGCCGCCCAGGCTACAGTGGAGGCGACGATTGACTCCATCGAGATTCTGATTGGCCAACAGGTGGAGGTGAGCGTGAGGGCAACCGCCAAGGAAGGCTCCAAGGTGGTGTTCCCCGACTTCAAGCCGCAGCAGATGATTACTCCCGGGGTGGAGGTCATAAGCCACAAGGACTCCGCCACCGTTGGCATCGACAACGGAATGGCAGTGTTCACACACAAATATCGCCTCACGTCTTTCGACGGAAAGCTCTACTATCTGCCCCCGTTTGCGGTTAAAGTAAATGGTAAGACTTTCAAGAGCAAGAGTCTGGCTCTCAAAGTATTGGAAGTTCCCGTTGATACCACAAAGCTCGACCAGTTCTATGGTCCCAAGGACGTACAGGACAATCCGTTCAAGTGGAGCGACTGGAGTGCGGTGTTCTGGTTGAGCGTGTTGATGCTCATTGTGATGATATTGGCATATTGGCTCTATCTCCGTTTGAGGGACAACAAGCCAATCATCGCATCCATAAAGATTGTGAAGAAACTGTTGCCACATCAGAAGGCATTGAAGGAAATCGAGGTTATCAAGGCAGAGAAGATGGTGACATCCGAAAACCAGAAGGAATACTACACCAAGCTCACAGACACACTGCGCAAGTATATCGAAGAGCGTTACGGATTCAGTGCCATGGAGATGACCTCCTCAGAGATTATCGACCGTCTGACTGAGACACAAGACCAGCAGGCACTCGACGAACTGCGTATGCTCTTCCAGACAGCCGACCTTGTGAAGTTTGCCAAGTACTCCACACTCATCAATGAGAACGATATGAATCTCGTGAACGCCATAGAGTTCATCAACAAGACAAAACTGGAGGCTCAGCCCGACCAGAAGCCCGAGAAGCCGCAGTTGACGGAGGAGCAGGTGCGCACCACCAAGACCCGCCGTGCCCTGAAGGCATCCATCACGGCATTGCTTGTCGGTGCGGCAGCCATCCTTGTCTATGTTGTCTATGCCGTTTATATGTTGTTAATATAATATAATGTCTGACAATGGAATTTGCCAATAAAGAATATCTGTTTCTGCTCCTGCTGATAATACCTTATTTAATATGGTATGTGATGTACAGGAAGAAGAGCGAGCCAACGATAAGGATGAGCGACACGTTCGCCTTCAACTATGCGCCGAAGAGCTGGCGAGTGAGGCTGATGCCCCTCCAGTTGTTGCTGCGCATCGCCACGTTCACACTGCTCGTGCTGGTGCTTGCCCGCCCGCAGACAAGTAACTCTTGGAAAAACAAGTCGGTTGAGGGTATCGACATCATGCTTGCCATGGACGTGTCAACGAGTATGTTGGCAGAAGACCTTAAGCCAAACCGCATCGAGGCTGCCAAGGCGGTGGCGTCGGAATTTATCATCGGTCGCCCCAACGACAACATCGGTCTTTCCATATTTGCCGGAGAGTCATTCACCCAATGCCCGATGACCACCGACCATACGTCGTTGCTCAATCTCCTGCAGAATGTGCGCACCGACATTGCCGCCCGTGGACTCATCAGCGACGGAACGGCAATTGGTATGGGACTTGCCAATGCTGTCACCCGTCTGAAGGCATCCAAGGCAAAGAGCAAGGTGGTTATCCTGCTCACCGACGGTAGCAACAACATGGGAGACATATCCCCGATGACAGCCGCCGAGATTGCCCAGAGCCTTGGCATCAGGGTATATACCATCGGAGTGGGTACAAACAAGGTTGCACCCTACCCTATGCCCGTGGCAGGCGGAGTGCAGTATGTGAATATGCCTGTTGAGATTGACACCAAGATGCTCGCCGAGATAGCGGCAGCCACCGAAGGCGATTTCTACCGTGCCACCAACACGGCGGAGCTGAAGAAGATATACAAGGAAATCGACCGTCTTGAGAAGTCGAAGCTCAACGTTAAGAAATTCAGCAAGCGCTATGAGGCTTACCAGCCTTTCGCCCTTGCCGCAGCGATAACCCTATTGTTGGAGATACTGCTAAGAATCACTGTGTTTAGAAGAATACCATAAGATTGACATGTTTAGATTTGAAGATATAACCTACCTTTACCTCCTTGCGGTGATACCTGTATTGGCACTGCTGAGGTTTTTAATGACAAGAGCACAGAAGAAGCGTCTGAAGAAATTCGGAGACCCGCAGCTTGTCAGGCAGTTGATGCCCGACGTGTCGCGCTGGCGTCCGCTCGTTAAGTTCTGGTTGCTACAGGCTGCGTTGGCATTGATAATCGTCATGCTTGCCCGTCCGCAGTTTGGCACCCGCATCAGCCACGAGAAGCGTCAGGGCATCGAGACCCTGATAGCCATGGACATAAGTAACTCCATGCTTGCCGAGGATGTATCCCCGAGCCGTCTCGACCGTTGCAAGATGATGGTGGAGAATCTCGTGGATAACTTCACCGACGACAAGATTGGACTGATTGTCTTTGCAGGCGACGCATTCATCCAGTTGCCCATCACCAGCGACTACGTTTCAGCCAAGATGTTCCTTTCTGATATACAACCCTCGATGATTACCACCCAGGGAACTGATATCGCCCTCGCCATCAGCAAGGCACAGAACAGTTTCACACAAGAGGAAAACATCGGTAAGGCTATCATCGTCATCACCGACGGAGAGGACCATGAGGGCAAAGCCGTGGAGGCTGCGCAGGAAGCCAAGAAGAAGGGAATGAGAGTATATGTATTAGGTGTGGGTTCTGACGGTGGCGCACCTATTCCCGACGGCAACGGTGGCTATATGAAAGACCGCAGCGGCAACACCGTGATGACACGCCTCAATCAGGACATGTGCCGTCAGATAGCACAGGCTGGAGGTGGTGCATACATACATGTCGATAACAACAGCGACGCACAGAAGCAGTTGGACAACGAACTGGCGAAATTGGCGAAGAAGGAAACGGAGTCAACTGTTTTCAGTGAATATGACGAGCAATTCCAGGCTGTGTGTATTCTCGTCTTGCTTCTGCTGATAGCCGAGCTTTGCATACTTGAATGTAAGAACCCGTTGCTCAAAAACGTGCGTTTCTTCAAGGGCAAGCGCTCCTATTCCTCTGCAATGACCCTTCTCATGCTGATGACTGCCATATCAGCGAATGCCCAAAACGACCGCGACTATATCCGCCAGGGAAACCGCAACTTCCGCAGCGGGAAATTCGCCGAGGCTGAGGTGTCATACCGCAAGTCAATGGAGAAGAATCCGCGCAACCCACAGGCTGCATACAACCTTGGCAATGCCCTCTTCGCCCAGAAGAAGGACTCTGCCGCAGTTGTAGCTTATGAGAGCGGAGTACAACTCGAAACAAGCGCAATCCGTAAGTCGATGGGCTATCACAACATGGGTGTGGTATGCCAGTCGCACAAGATGTTCTCCGAGGCTATTGAGGCATACAAGAATGCCCTGCGTCTTAATCCCAAGGACGATGAAGCCCGCTACAACCTGGAGCTATGCAAGAAACAGCAGAAGAACCAGCAAAACAAGCAGAACCAGCAGGACAAGCAGGACCAGAAGAAGGACGACAAGGGTAAGGACCAGAAAAAAGACCAGCAGAAAGAGCAGCAGAAGCAGGACAAGGACAAGCAACAGCAGAATAAGGACAAGAACAAGATGAGCAAGGACAATGCCGAGCAGCTGCTCAATGCCGCCATACAGCAGGAGAAGAACACCCAAAAGCGTATGAAGGACAAGATGCAACAGCCCCGCTCACGCCAGCTTGACAAAAACTGGTGATTCTTTAGGAGTTAAAGGAGTTAAAAGGAGATAAAAGGAGATAAAAGGAGATAAAAGGACATATGTTAATGAGAAGAATATACTTGACATTCATATTGACGTTGGCTGTCGCACTGACAGTAGCTGCCCAGAAACTTGTGGGCAATGCCCCGTCGCATGTTTCAGTGGGTGAGCAATTCCGTCTCACCTACACTGTCAACACGCAGGATGTGGATAATTTCAGGGCGGGCAATATCCCCGATGCACTGGAAGTGCTGATGGGTCCAAGTACCTCAAGACAGTCAAGTTTCCAAATGGTCAATGGACACACCACGTCGTCCTCGTCCATCACATTCACTTATATAATCTGTGCCAACAAGACCGGTACGTTCACCATACCTGCCGCACAGATAAACAGTAACGGTCAGACAATCAAGTCTAACGCGATAAAGATTACCGTGGGCGCACGTCAACAAGGCCAGCAGAGCCAGCGCGGCGGTGGCGGTGGAGGATATGACAACGAGCCTCAGATGCGTCAGGCGGGAAGCAAGATTAGCGGTTCCGACCTATTTATCAAGGTGAGTGCCAACAAGCAGCGTGTTCATGAGCAAGAGCCCATCCTGCTCACATATAAGGTTTATACACTCGTTGACCTCACACGTCTTGACGGCAAGATGCCCGACCTCAAGGGATTCCATACCCAGGAGGTTCCATTGCCACAGCAGAAGAGTTTCAAGATTGAGACATACAACGGACGTCCATACCGCACCGTTACTTGGAGCCAATACGTGATGTTCCCGCAGATGACAGGCAAGCTGGAGATACCGTCAATCACGTTTGAAGGTATTGTAGTCATGCAAAACCGCAACATCGACCCGTTTGAGGCATTCTTCAACGGAGGTGCAGGATATGTGGAGATGAAAAAACAGATAAAGGCTCCGGGAATCACCATTCAGGTGGATCCCCTGCCCAACCGTCCATCGGATTTCTCCGGCGGTGTAGGCAAGTTCAATATCTCTGCGCAGCTCAACAACAAGTCGGTGAAGACCAACGACGCACTGACGCTGAGGGTTATAGTAAGCGGAGTCGGTAACCTGAAACTCATCAAGGAACCCGTTGTCAACTTCCCCAAGGATTTCGACCGCTATGACGCCAAGGTTACCGACAAGACCAAGCTCACGAGCAGCGGTCTTGAGGGAAGCATGATTTATGACTTCATAGCTGTTCCGCGCAATGCGGGCAAGTATGAGATTCCGCCAGTGAGCTTCACATATTATGACACATCTGCAAATCAGTACCGCACAGTCAAGTCCGAAGGTTTCACCTTGGATGTGGCACAGGGTGCAAAGGGCGGCGGTGTCAGCGATTTCTCCGGCTCTGACGTTAATTTGCTCAACAAGGACATACGTCATATCAAGACATCCCCGTCAGAGGTTCACGGCATCAACGACTTCTTCTTCGGCTCCACGCTCTATTGGATTTCGCTTGCGCTTCTCGCCATAGCGTTCATCTCACTGTTCGTGATATTCCGCCAGCGTGCCATCGACAATGCAAACATCGGCAAGCAGCGCGGCAAGAAGGCCAACAAGGTGGCTACCAAGCGTCTGCGCAAGGCAAGCAGTCTGATGTCGGCAGGCAAGTCGGGTGAGTTCTACGACGAGGTGCTCCGTGCCCTTTGGGGATATGTGGGCGACAAGCTGAACATGCCCGTTGAGAGTCTCTCTCGTGACAATATCTCGCAGCGTCTCGCCGAGCGCGAGGTGAGCGAGGAGAACATCAGACTCTTCATGAGCGCACTCGACGAGTGTGAGTTCGAGCGTTATGCTCCTGGAGATGCCACGGGTAACAT
>JBJEAV010000025.1:0-4874 GCA_051869395.1 Prevotella sp. | reverse complement strand
TTTTCTTCTTAGCGTCTGCCGTATTCAAAAGAGCACCCGCCATTACGGCGAGTGCTATTATCATAATCTTCTTCATAATAAATTATTTCTCAATACCTAAGAGTTCAATCTTGAAGATAAGAACGGAGAACGGCTTGATGTCGCCCTGCTCGCGCTCACCGTAGGCGAGATCCTGAGGAATATACACTTCCCATACAGAGCCTACAGGCATGTGAACCATAGCGTCGGTCCAACCCTTGATGGTCTGGTTGCAGCGAAGGGTCAGAGGCTGGTTGCGCTTGTATGAGCTGTCGAATACCTTACCGTCGATAGTGCGGCCCTCATAGTTCACCTTAACCTTTGAGGTATCAGCAGGGATAGAGCCAGAACCTTCCTTGATAACCTTGTACTGAACACCGCTGGGCAGAGTCTTCACACCCTCTTTCTTGGCGTTCTCGGCGAGGAACTTCTCACCCTTCTCCTTGTTAGGACCATACTGCTTCATCATCTCCTTAGCCTTGATTTCCTGCATCTTGGTCTGTGTGGTAGCACCAGCCTGCTCAGGAGTCATCAGACCATTCTTGCCAGTAACACCGGAAACGAATCCAGCCATGAAGTTCTTCAGCGAGATAGTCTTGGTAGAGTCGTTACCGAAGATTTCGCGGTTGATGTTCTTCATCATGATGTTGCTGATCTGCTGACCAATCTGAATACCTGCATAGTAAGCAGCCTTCTTCTTGTCGTCGCCAGCGTTGGCACCCTCGTTCAGACCCTTGATGAATTCCTTCATGTAGGTTGTATCGACATCCATACGCTCCACGAGATACTCCTTCAGACCCTGAGTCTGTGCCATACCGATGGCATAGCTCAATGTGTCAACATCACTCTTAAGGTCAGCCTTTGGGGTTGACTTGCCACAGGAAACCATTCCAGCGGCTACAATGGCCATAGCGGCCATAACTGAAAACTTTTTCATTGCCTAATTAATATTTAAATATTTCAATTTTTCAATCTTTCAATCTTAAAAAAATCACTTGACTTCGATAAGCTCCACGTCGAAGATAAGAGCTGAGAACGGCGGAATGCTCTGTCCTGCACCGCTTTCGCCATATCCCAAGAGATAAGGGATGAAGAAACGGTATTTTGCACCCTCCTGCATCAGCTGCAGACCTTCAGTCCATCCTGCGATAACCTGCTGCAGTCCGAATGTGGCAGGCTCACCGCGCTGGATACTGCTGTCGAACATAGTTCCGTCTATAAGCATACCCTCATAGTGGCAAACCACACTGTCCGTAGCCTTCGGCTTGCGTCCGTTGCCCTCCTTGAGCACCTGGTACTGCAATCCGCTGGGCAATGTAATCACACCCTCCTTCTTAGCATTCTCGGCGAGATACTTCTCACCGGCTTCCTTTGCTGCCTTGCCCTTTTCGGCGAGTTCAGCCCTCATTTTCTCTTCCTGTTTCTGGAAATAGTCGTTAACGATAGTTTGCGCCTCGCGGTTGCTAACCTTCAGGTCGTTGCCTTCGATGACATCACGAATAGCCATTGCGAAATCGTCGATGTTCATCTCGCTGGCACCCATCTGTGCCAACTGTCTGCCAATGCCCAAACCAAGGGCGTAGCTAAGTTTATCCATGCTTTCTTTTATGTTAAAAATTTAAATTTTTACCCCCTTTTGGGGCAATTATCATTAATAAATCGTGCAAAGTTACACTTTTTCTTTGATTTAGTGCACATATTTCGGGAAAAATCACTATTTTTGTGCATCTTTAAGAAGAAATAAGGAGAAAAGTATGAAAAAAATCGTTGTTTTAACAGGTGCAGGTATGTCTGCAGAGAGTGGAATATCAACATTCCGCGATGCCGACGGGCTGTGGGAGAAATATCCCGTTCAGCAAGTGGCAAGTCATGAGGGTTGGGAGGCTGATCCCACCTTGGTTAACAATTTCTATAATATGTTGCGCACCAAGTATGCCGACGTGAAGCCCAACAAGGGACATGAGCTTGTGGCTGCACTTCAGAAATACTACGATGTGACGGTGGTGACGCAGAATGTGGATAACCTCCATGAGCGTGCCGGTTCGCAAAAGGTTATTCACCTACATGGCGAACTGATGAAGATGTGTTCGAGCATCGACCCCGATGACGAGCGCTATCACGTGCAGCTCACAGCGGAGAATCCTACCGTTGAACCGGGAACAAAGGCTGGTGACGGTTCGCTGCTCCGTCCTTTCATCGTGTTCTTCGGTGAGGCAGTGCCTATGATTGAGCCAGCGGCACGTGAAGCCATGGAAGCCGACATATTTATAATAATAGGTACGTCACTTAATGTATATCCCGCGGCAGGAATTGTGAGATATGTGCGTGCCGGTGTGCCCATCTATCTGATAGACCCCAAACCAGTGCATGCTCCCGTGTCGGACGTGGAACAGATACAAAAGGGTGCTTCAGAGGGAATGAATGAGCTATTTTCACGTCTTTGTCCACCAAAATGATAGAAAAACAGGTGTTTTTGCAATTTTTTGCTCAAAATACTTGTCCATATAAATAAAAATGCCTACTTTTGCTGACAATTTGCAAACATGTGTATAATTAACAGCAAAAAGGCAATGGAAAAAATAGACAACCTTGACAAAAAGATACTAAGTATCTTGTCAAAGAATGCCCGTATTCCTTTTAAGGATGTGGCAGCTGAGTGTAACGTTTCGCGTGCGGCTATCCATCAGAGGGTGCAGCACCTTATCGACGGCAATGTCATCATGGGCAGCGGATTTGATGTCAATCCCAAGAGTCTCGGCTATTCCACTTGTACATACGTTGGAATAACGCTTGAGAAGGGCAGCATGTATAAGGAGGTGGTGGAAAGGCTCGTTCACATCCCCGAGATTGTGGAGTGTCATTTCACCACTGGTCCATATACTATGCTCGTCAAGCTTTACGCCCGTGACAATGAGCAGCTTATGTCGTTGCTCAACGACCAGTTGCAGGGTATTCCCGGTGTTGTAGCCACTGAGACTCTGATTTCTCTCGAACAGAGCATCAAGAGGGAGATACCGGTGCATGTGGACTGATTTTTTAATTAGGAATTAGGAATTAGGAATGTTGCTTGATTGGAAGGGTAGGCTTGATGAGGTTTACGGAGGATTTCCGGAGGCTAAGAGTCAGCCTGTTATTGGTATAACCGCTAATTATGACGATGGCAAGGGCATGTTGGCGGAGGGCTACTACAAAATGATAGTGGCAGCAGGAGGTGTGCCCTTAATAATACCTCCCGTTGACAATACTGATGTCATTATTAACACTCTCGAACACATCGACGCTCTTGTGCTCAGTGGAGGAGGTGACTATAACCCACTGCTTTGTGGCGAGGAACCTTCGCCTAAGCTACATTCCATCAATGGCGAGCGCGATATACCAGAACTGCTCATCACCCGACTTGCCTATAACCGTCAGATACCTATGTTGGGTATTTGCCGTGGCATACAGACTCTCGCCATGGCTTTGGGAGGAAGGGTGAGACAGGATATAGGTGATACCGACGGACTCATCAAGCACAGTCAGGATGCTCATCGCAGTATGCCCACTCATTCTGTCACTATTTCCACTGATTCCCACCTATTTAATATATATGGTAAGGAAAGAATATACGTCAATTCCTTCCATCATCAGGCTGTAGGCGATACTGGTGACAAGTTCCGCACGACGGCACGTTCTGCCGACGGCATCATCGAGGCTATGGAAAGCAGTAAGATGAAGTCTATCATCGGTGTGCAATGGCATCCTGAATGTATTGAGGATGGCCTGCCTTTGTTCAAGTGGCTTGTGGGTGAGGCTTCGCATTATCATGAGGCTTGCACTATGCATCAGCGCATACTTACTCTCGACACCCATTGCGACACCCCGATGTTCTTTGCCGATGGTGTGCGATTCGACTGTCGCGATCCAAAGCTCCTTGTGGATTTGCACAAGATGACCGACGGAAGACAGGATTCCACTATTATGGTGGCATATCTGCCGCAACCCAAAAAGAATGAGACCTTCCGTCAGAATGTGCGCTTCGACGTTAACGGTCCCAAGGAATATGCTGACCTTATTTTCAATAAGATAGAGGATATTGTATCCGAAAACAGTAAGTATCTCGCCCTTGCACGCACTCCCGACCAACTGTGGGCAAACAAGCGGCGAGGACTGAAGTCCATAATGCTTGGAATTGAAAATGGACTTGCCCTCGAAGGTAATATAGACAACGTCAAGTACTTTGCCGACAGGGGAGTGGTGTATATCACTCTCTGCCATAACGGTGATAACGACATCAGCGACAGTTGCCGAGGGGAATCCACTCATAATGGAGTGAGCGAATTTGGCGAGAAGGTTATACGCGAGATGAACCGTCTTGGAATAATGGTTGACCTTAGTCATGCCGCCGAGAAGAGTTTTTGGGATGCAATGGACATCAGTTCCACTCCTATAGTATGCAGTCACAGCAGTTGCCGTGCCCTCTGCGACCATCCCCGCAACCTTACCGACGAGCAGATGAAGGCTTTGGCTGCCAAGGGAGGAGTATGCCAGATAACCATCTACCATGGTTTCCTCCGTTCCGACGGAGAGGCAACGGTGAGGGATGTGCTTGCTCATCTCGACCATGCAGTGGATATAATGGGTATCGACCATGTTGGTATAGGCACCGACTTCGATGGCGATGGAGGAGTGCGGGGAATGGCGTCATCAGCCGATTTCGTCAACTTCACCCGTATGCTTATGTCCAAGCGATACAATGAACAAGACATACAGGCTATCCTCGGTGGAAACTTCCTAAGGGTGATGGCAGATATACAGAGAAAGAAACAATAATAGATTACTATGAAATCGCTTCATACATTATTATTTATATATAT
>JBJEAV010000024.1:13514-22114 GCA_051869395.1 Prevotella sp. | reverse complement strand
TTGGTGGTTTCGGGGAAAATAGCTACCTTTGCACCCGCATGAAGAAATATACGGATATTGTGAAGTAAATAACCTCCGCCTGCACATTATCGGCAAGCGCGTGGTTATCCCCATCAGGTTGTTCTCCAGGGATGCTGAAATCCTTGGGGTATATTTCTTATTATTCATTTTTAAATCATATATAACATTATGAACAACGACAATATCAATATGGCAAATGCCAACAACAATACAGCAAACGCCAACAACAATACAGTAAACGACGAAATCGTATCGTCAATCCATGAATTCGACTTCTCGCTCATCTGCGAGTATTTCTCAAGTATCTCACGCCAAGGGCCTGGCAGCGATAAGACCACTTGCCGTGCCCTATCGATGATAGGCGATATTGGCGGCGATGACGTGATAGCCGACTTGGGCTGCGGTTGCGGCAGCCAGACCGTGCAGCTCGCGCTCAACACTCATGCAAAGGTGAAGGCCCTCGACCTGTTCCCGTTATTTATAGAGAAGTTAGCTCAACGGTGCCATGAGGCTGGAGTGGGCGACAGAGTGGAAGGCATAGTTGGCGACATGTGCGACCTGCCTTTCCTCCGCGAGTCGCTCGACGTGATATGGAGTGAGGGTGCGATATATAACATCGGATTCAAGCGTGGCATCACCGAATGGCGCGAATATCTCAAAACGGGGGGCTATCTCGCAGTGAGCGAGGCATCATGGCTCACCGACAGCAGACCGTCGGAAATAGAGGATTTCTGGACTGAAGCCTATCCTGAGATTGACACGATAGCCAACAAGGTGCAGCAGTTGCGCGATGCCGGTTATCATGACATCCGCACCTTCGTCCTGCCCTCGGAATGTTGGACAGACAACTTCTATATACCACAAAGAGAAGCCCAGCGACTCTTCCTCGAACGTCATCCCGACAACGCCACTGCCAGGGAACTTGTGGCCAACCAGCGGCATGAGGCGGAGATGTATTCACGCTACAACGCATATTATGGTTATGTTTTCTATATTGGACGCAAAAAATAGCAAAAATATTTGGTAATTCCACCGATATTTCTTAATTTTGCAGCCAATATTTACAAGACTTCAACCTTCATATATGAACAAAGTCAAAGTAGTAAAAGCTGACACTAAGAAGACGATGGATGATTTCGTGGCTTTGCCGCGATATATATATAAGGATTGCGCGCAATACGTTCCCGACCTCGACATGGACGTGCGTGCAACCTTTAATCCCAAGAAGAATGCCGGACTGGAATTTTCCGACATTCAACCCTTTGTGGCTTACGATGATGACGGCAGGTGCGTTGGGCGCATTGCCGCCATCATCAACCACCGTGCCAATGAGAGGTGGAATGTCAATGCAGTGCGTTTCGGAATGATAGAGTTTATTGACGATATCAACGTGTCGCGAGCACTCCTCAACGCTGTGGAAGAGTGGGGAAGGACTCACGGCATGAAGAGCGTACAGGGGCCTATGGGCATTTCCGACTTCGACAAGGAGGGGATGCTGGTAGAGGATTTCGACCAGATGGGCACTATGATTAGCATATACAACCATCCGTATTATCCTCGTCACATGGAGAGTTTGGGCTTTGTGAAGGAAGTGGATTGGGTGTCATTCCAGATTGATGTCCCGAAGGAGGTTCCGGATAAGTTTGCCCGTGTCACCCTACTTGTGCAGAAGCGATTCCAACTTTCATTCCGCAAGATATCAAAGCGCGAATTGCTCGAAGGAGGATATGGCAAGCGTATCTTTCAGTTGCTCAATGAGGCCTATGCTCCCCTCTTTGGTTTCTCGCGTCTTTCCGACCGACAGATCGATGACTTCCTCAAGCAGTATATACCCCTTGTCGATCCCCGGCTTATCACAGGTGTGGAGGACCGCGAAGGGCGGTTGGTCGGTGTTGCCATCACCACCCATAGCCTGTCTCATGCTCTCCACAAGTCGCGCGGCAAACTGTTGCCTTTAGGGTGGTATCATCTCTTGCGCTCGCTCAAGTGGAAGCATGAGGGCAAGGTGGATCTTATGCTCATAGCAGTCCACCCTGATTATCAGGGAATGGGGGTGAATGCCCTGTTCTTTGCCGACCTTATTCCAATATATAACCAGTTGGGAATCACTTTGGCAGAGACCGGACCGCAACTTGAGGATAATCTCAAGGAATTGTCGCAGTGGAAGACCCTCAATCCCAAGACAGTCAAGCGTCGCCGTTGTTATCAAAAAGAAATAAACAAATAAAAAACTATATAGTTATGATTAAGGTTTTTGTAATGCCCACATGTCCTGATTGCACCAAGGTAATGGCGCAGGTGAAGGACAATCCCGAGTACCAGATTATCGACATCGGTGCTCACGTAAGAAATCTCAAGGAGTTCCTCTATCTTCGTGACAACGACCCCGTGTTCGAGGCTGCCAAGCGATATGGTTTTGCCGGAATACCCTGCTTCGTGCTTGAAGACGGCACGGTGACCTTGTCGTCACTCGAAGCAGGCATATCCCCTGTGCGTAGCGGTGCGTCATGCAGGATAGATGGTAGTGGATGTTGAAAATAACAAAAAAATACTAAAACATTTTGTGGTGTCGCCAAATATAACTACCTTTGCATCCAATTAGTTACCACGAATGTATATATAAATAAAAAGCTAAGTAATGGCAACAGTAGATGACAAGAAGATAATCTTCTCTATGGTGGGAGTATCCAAGATAATACCCCAAAACCAGAAGCAGATATTGAAGAACATTTACCTCTCGTTCTTCTATGGCGCGAAAATCGGCATCATCGGTCTTAACGGTGCCGGTAAATCGACTTTGATGAAAATCATCGCCGGCATAGAGCAGCCTACACAGGGCGAAGTGGTGTGGAGTCCCGGATATACCGTGGGCTATTTGCCCCAGGACCCTCCTCTCGACGAGACCAAGACCGTAAAGGAGAACGTGCAGGACGGAGTGAAGCAGGCATACGACGCACTTGCCGAATATGAGGAGATAAACCAGAAGTTCGGACTTGAGGAATATTATGGCGACCCCGACAAGATGGACAAGCTGATGCAGCGTCAGGCTGAGGTGCAGGACATCATCGACGCCACCGACGCATGGAATATGGACTCCAAGCTCGACCGTGCGATGAGCGCACTGCGTTGTCCTCCCGGCGACTGGCCCGTCACTAATCTCTCAGGTGGTGAGCGCCGCCGTGTGGCTCTTTGCCGACTCCTTTTGCAGAAGCCAGACGTGCTGCTTCTCGACGAGCCTACCAACCACCTCGATGCCGAGAGTATCGACTGGCTTGAGCAGCATCTCCAGCAGTATGAGGGAACGGTGATTGCCGTTACCCACGACCGCTACTTCCTCGATGATGTGAGCGAGTGGATTCTCGAACTCGACCGCGGTGAGGGTATTCCATGGAAGGGCAACTATTCCTCATGGCTCGACCAGAAGACCAAGCGTATGGAACAGGAGGAGAAGACAGCATCCAAGCGACGCAAGACCTTGGAGCGCGAGTTGGAATGGGTGCGCATGGCTCCCAAGGCTCGTCAGGCTAAGGGTAAGGCGCGACTTAACTCCTACGAGCAGATGCTCAACGAGGAGCAGAAGCAGCGCGAGGAGAAACTCGAGATATTCATACCGAATGGTCCCCGACTTGGCAACAAGGTTATCGAGGCGCAGCATGTGCAGAAGGCTTTCGGAGACAAGGTGCTCTTCAGCGATCTCAACTTCAACCTGCCGCCTAACGGCATTGTAGGTGTCATTGGTCCTAACGGAGCCGGAAAGACCACGCTCTTCCGGCTGATAATGGGCTTGGAGAAGGCTGACGGCGGAACATTCGAGGTGGGTGAGACCGTGAAACTCGCCTATGTAGATCAGCAGCATAAGGACATCGACCCTAAGAAGTCGGTGTATGACGTGATATCACAGGGCAACGAGACCATACGCATGGGTGGTCGCGACATTAATGCCCGAGCATATATCTCGCGCTTCAACTTCTCGGGCACCGACCAGAGTAAGCTCTGCGCAGTGCTTTCGGGTGGTGAGCGCAACCGTCTGCAACTTGCCCTTGCGCTGAAGCAGGAAGGCAACGTGCTCTTGCTCGACGAGCCTACCAACGACATTGATGTCAACACACTGCGTGCATTGGAGGAAGGTCTTGAGTCGTTTGCGGGATGTGCCGTTGTCATCAGCCACGACCGTTGGTTCCTCGACCGTATCTGCACCCACATCCTTGCCTTTGAGGGCAATGGCGAGGTGTTCTACTTCGAGGGAAGCTACTCTGAATATGAAATCAACAAGGCGCGTCGCCTCGGCAACGAGGAAATCAAGAAAGGACGCTACCGCAAGCTGATGGAAGATTGAAAATTGAAGATTGAAAATTGAAAATTGAAAAATTGAAAGATTGAAAAATTGAAATATTAAAGAAAGGATAAGATTATGAACAAGAAAATTATTGTATTGGCACTTGGTGCTATAGTAATGCTTGGAAGTTGCGCAAGCAAGAAGGATTTGGAGGCTTGCCAGAACCAGAACAAGGAGTTGGGACAGAAGTATGTTGACGTAAAGGAGCAGTTGGCTGCAGCCAATGCCCGTGCCGTGACACTTCAGGAACAACTCAACCAGAAGACAGCTGACATGGCTGCATTGCAGTCATCACTCGACAAGAGTTTGACCAATGCCTCTCAGAACAATATCAGTATTGAGAAGTTGGTTGACCAAATCAATGAGTCCAATCAGTACATCCGCCATTTGGTGGAGGTGAAGAGCAAGAGCGACTCGCTCAATATGGTGCTCACCAACAACCTGACACGCTCGCTGAGCCGCGAGGAACTCAAGGAGGTTGACGTCCAGGTGCTGAAGGGTGTTGTGTATATCTCTCTTGCCGACAACATGCTCTACAAGAGCGGTTCGTATGAAATCAACGACCGTGCAGCCGAGACCCTGAGCAAGATAGCCAAGATTATCAAGGACTACAAGGACTATGACGTGCTCATCGAGGGTAATACCGACAATGTGCCAGTTAATGCCTCCGCAGCATCAATGAAGAACATCCGCAACAACTGGGATCTCAGCTGTCTGCGTGCCTCAAGTGTTGTTCAGGCCCTTCAGAACCAGTATGGCGTTGACCCGAAGCGTCTTACAGCCGGTGGTCGTGGTGAGTACAATCCGCTCGTGGCCAACGATACCGAGGCAGGCAAGCTCCGCAACCGTCGCACTCAGATTATCATCACTCCGAAACTCGACCAGTTCATGGATCTCATCGACAAGGCTCCGGACGCAGAGTGATTCATATCATATAGATTGCATATATGAGAAAATTAAATATGCTCCTTCTCCTCCTTGCAGCCGTGTTTTGCGGCTGCAATGGAGGATTTGATGACACAAAGTCACAAGGGGAATACAAACGTACAGACAGTATTCTGAAGAATGTGCGCAGTGTGGATTCTCTCAGGATGTTTGTGAAGACCTATCACGATTCCCACGATACGCGTGCCGAAGTGATAGCTATGCGTGAATTGGGTAAGAGACTAAGGGAAGAGAGCAAGTTCTCAGATGCAATCGATACCCACAGAAACGGACTGAAGTTAGCTGAATCTATTAAGGACACAAACAACATCATCCACATCCTCAATCAGTTGGGCACCAGCTACCGACGTATCGGCATTATGGATGAGGCTGCCGCATACCACTATCGTGCTCTCTCGTATTGTGACGTTTATGGTGAACCTAATGACAAGAAGACTCTGAAAAACCGTGTCACCACGCTTAATGGTATCGGTAATGCCATGAAGGTGATGGGCAACGACGAGGCTGCCGACAGTATATTTCGTCAGGCTCTTGACGGAGAGAGAAAACTCGACAGTAAGCTCGGCATGGCAATCAACTATGCCAATATCGGTACGCTTTTTGAGCGTAAGAAGCAGTTTGACTCGGCAATGGTTTATTATAGTGAGTCGATGAGGCTTAATACGGAAGCGAAGTCCAAGCTCGGAGTGTCACTTTGTCACACTCATTTCGGACAGGTTTATGAGAAGCGCAAGATGATTGACAGTGCCATTGTGCAGTACAATCTTGCCTACGATGTCATTCGTGGCGACCGTGACCTGTGGCATATACTCGCCTCCACGCTTGCCCTCGCGCGCGCATATACTATAAAAGGTAGTCTCGACAAGGCATGGGAATTGCTGTGTGATGCCGAGAAGACCGCGGAAGAGATTAATTCAATACGTCATCTGGCGCAAGTTAGCAAGCTCAAGTATCAATGGTATGAGAAGAAGGGAGATAATGTCAAGGCTCTCGAATACTATATCCGCAACCGCAAGTTTGAGGATAGTCTGAACAACGAGGAGAACAACTCGCGCATACAGAACCTGCGTGTTGATTATGAGCGACAGTCTAAGCAGTATGAAATCAATCTCCTTGAAAACGAGCTTACTAATCAGAAACTGGAGCAGACTCGTATTCTGATTGCAGCTGCTTTTGTCGTTATGGTGCTACTTGTCATTTGGATTGTCACGCTGATGCGAGGCAGACGTCAGTTGAAGAAAGCCAACGACGAGATTGCCGAGGCATACAAGGAGACAAAGAAGGCTCTTGAGGTGAAAACCTCGTTCATGAAGAGTATGAAACACGAGATTCGCACCCCGCTCAACGGAATAATGGGATTCTCGCAACTACTCGCCTCGATGTATTCCAACGACGAGCAGGCCCAGCAGATGACTGAGGTCATTGAGAAGCAAAGTGTCTTGTTGGCAAAGATTATTGACGACATACTTGAGATAGCCGATGCCGATACCATAAAGCCTCATATAGAGGAATGTCCATTGGGCGATATAGTAGGAGAGGCGATGGCAATGGCAAGGCAAGTGGCAGCTCCGGGAGTGACGATTGAATATAAACCTGATTCAGAAGGTATTGTGGCAGTCACCGACCGTCATGTCTTACAGAAGATATTGGAGAAGGTGCTCGACAATGCCGCCAAGTTCACTACCCAAGGCCAAGTATCAGTGATTGCCCGTCACACCGCTGATGGCGGTTTGGACATATCGGTGGAGGACACTGGTCCAGGCATACCGGCAGACAAGGCAGAGGTGGTGTTTGAGCAGTTTACCAAGCTCGACGAATTCTCACAGGGCACAGGTATGGGACTCACCCTGTGTCGCAGCCTTATCGGGAAACTGAATGGAAGGATTTACGTTGACACTTCTTATACTGGAGGGTGCCGCATAAAGATAGAATTGCCGATGTTGCAGTCATAATAGGGATTTTCCTATTGAAAAATGGGGTAATTCCGTAGCCGTGATATTCATATAATTGCTAATTTTGCAGCGTGTAATCATAAAAGTTGAAAGATATGAAAAAGGTAATAGCATATTCATTGGTTGGCGCAATCATGCTAAGCAGTTGTTCCAATGCTGAGTCTGGAGCATCTAACGGAGCGTTTTTCGGCTCAATCCTCGGTTCTGCCATTGGTGGTATCAGTGGTGGTCCTCGTGGCAGTGACATCGGTACAATAGTAGGAATGGCTGGCGGTGCTATCGTGGGTGCAGCAGTTGGTTCAGCTGCTGAGAAGGAACAGCAGAGGAAATATGAGGAATACCTGCGTAAGCGTAGCGAGAAGTATAGTCGTGAATATCAGAAGCGTGATGAAATCAGGAGGAATGACGATGGCAGTGGTTTCGACCCCAACAACGGCGGTGACGACCGCATTGAGATGGAGCCGGAATCACCCGCAACGGCATCGGTGATGAACTCTTCAGAAGAACCATACACCACTGTTGAGGCCAAGACAGTGACGCTCGACCAGCTGAAGGCTATTGATGGCTACAATGTGAATATCAACGAGAGAATCCAGCTTCGCAATGTCAGCTTTGTGGATGCCGACGGCAATGGCGTAATCCATCCCGGAGAGGAATGTAAGGTGTCGTTTGAGATAATGAACAACTCCGACGTTGAGATATTCGACGTGGTTCCCACTGTCATTGAGACTTCAGGCAACAAGCATATACACATCTCTCCCGGCATACGGGTTGAAAGTATCAAACCGCATCAGGGTGTGCGCTATTCCGCTACGGTGATGGCAGACAAGAGACTCAAGGATGGCAATGCCGTGATACGTGTAGCCGTGGCGCAAGGTCAGAATGACATCACGTCGCAGGTTAAGGAATTCAATATCACAACGAAGAGACAATAAGATAATACCCGAGGGGTATTGTCAACATAATTATTTTCCCCAATTGGGATGCAATGGATCATCTCCCTGCTCGTTACGTTCAAAGTCGAGTTCAGGGAGATTTCTTTTTTCCTCCTTTGCCTTGAAGGGCACGACAATGTCGTCAGCCACTTCCACCAGTACCATTGCCACTCCCTGAGCTAACATTCCCAATTCCTTGGCTGCCCTCCATGAGAGGTCAATGATGCGCCCGCGTCCGAAGGGACCGCGGTCAGTAACCTTCACAACAACCGACTTTCCGTTCTTTGGGTTAGTAACTTTAAGCATGGTGCCGAAGGGGTGAGTCCTGTGGGCGCAAGTCAAACTGTCGTGATGCAGTCTTTCCCCACTGCTCGTACGTGCCCCCGTGGCTTTCTTTGAATAATAAGAGGC
>JBJEAV010000024.1:0-13414 GCA_051869395.1 Prevotella sp. | reverse complement strand
GTCTTTCCCCACTGCTCGTACGTGCCCCCGTGGCTTTCTTTGAATAATAAGAGGCTTTACCCTTCTGCGGCTCTTGTGCCTGCAGATGGGTAAAGCCCAATAAGGATAGTATTATCGTCAGCAGATGCCTCATACAATTCCTTGAGCCATCATTGCATTGGCAACCTTCATGAATCCGGCGATGTTGGCACCCTTCACGTAGTTGATGTAGCCGTTGGGCTCCTTGCCGTACTTCACGCACTGCTCATGGATGTTGTGCATAATCTGGTGGAGGTTCTTGTCAACTTCCTCCTCCGACCATGAGAGACGGATGGCGTTCTGGGTCATTTCGAGTCCTGATGTGGCAACACCACCTGCATTCACAGCCTTGCCAGGAGCGAAGAGCTGGCCTGCTGCGATGAACTTGTCAACAGCCTCCGCAGTGCATCCCATGTTCGACACCTCAGCCACGAGCAATGGCTTGTTGGCAAGCAGGTGGTCGGCATCCTCACCGCTCACCTCGTTCTGTGTGGCGCAAGGCAATGCAATGTCGCACTTCACCTCCCATGGACGCTTGCCTGGAACGAAGGTAGCCTCGGGGAACTCCTCTGCGTATGGCTGGCATACGTCGTTGCCGCTGGCTCTCAGTTCGAGCATATAGTCAATCTTCTCGCCGCTGATGCCCTCGGGGTCGTAGATATATCCGTCAGGTCCGGAGATGGTTATAACCTTGGCACCTAATTGTGTAGCCTTGGTGGCTGCGCCCCATGCCACATTGCCGAATCCACTGATAGCCACAGTCTTGCCCTTGATGTCGAGACCGTGAGTCTGAAGCATCTCGTTGACAAAGTAGAGGGCACCGAAACCGGTTGCTTCGGGACGAATCTTTGAGCCGCCCCATTCCAAGCCCTTGCCAGTGAGCACACCACTCCATTCGTGGGTCAGCTTCTTGTACATACCGAAGAGATAGCCTATTTCCCTTGCTCCTACACCGATGTCGCCTGCGGGAACATCCTCAGAAGGACCAATCACCTTATATAGTTCAGTCATAAAAGCCTGGCAGAATCTCATCACCTCGTTGTCCGAACGACCGCGGATGGAGAAGTCAGAGCCTCCCTTGCCACCACCCATGGGCAGGGTTGTGAGGGCATTCTTGAAGGTCTGCTCGAATCCGAGGAACTTCAGGATAGACAGGTTTACCGAAGGGTGGAAGCGCAATCCTCCCTTATATGGACCGATAGCCGAGTTGAACTGCACGCGATAACCGATGTTAACGTGTACTTCGCCCTTGTCATCCACCCATGGCACACGGAACGTCAGTACGCGCTCCGGCTCCACGATGCGCTCGATAATCTTGGCTTTTTCAAACTCGGGATGCTGGTTATATACATCCTTAACCGAGAGAAGAACTTCTCTCACTGCCTGTAGGTACTCCAGTTCGCCGGGGTGCTTCTGCTCCAGCTGCTGCATTATTTTCTCAACTTCCATAGTGTTACATTTTACTTAGGTTCTACATGTTTTCGTTTCAATGTGTCATAAAGACGCTGCAAATATAGGGCTTTTCCACCAAACTGCCAAGCAAATTCCGAATTATTTTTGTTCCGATAGTTACATTTTGTTAAACGTGAAGTCTCTCTATAGCTTTCGCAACCAATACCAAAATAAAGAAAATGAGCCATTAATAACATTTTTTGCGACAAAAAGTTAGTTTTTTGCGAAATATTTCATACCTTTGCAACCAAATTCATAAAATAAGGAAATAATAGAGCAACAATGACAAAAAATCTTAAACCCGGCTCTCTTTGCCTTCATTCGGGCTATGAGCCTAAAAACGGTGAACCGATTGAACTGCCGATAGTGCAGAGTACGACATTCAAATACGAGAACAGTGACGAGATGGCACTGCTCTTCGATCTCAAGAAGGAGGGATATTTCTATACCCGACTCCAGAACCCCACCAATGACGCTGTGGCGCGCAAGATTGCCACTCTCGAGGGTGGAGTGGGGGCTGTGCTTACCTCCTCAGGTCAGGCTGCCAACTTCTATGCAGTGTTCAACATCTGCGAGGCTGGCGACCACATCGTCACCTCAAATGAGATATACGGTGGTACATTCAATCTCTTCGGTGTCACACTGAAGAAACTTGGTATCGAGTGTACGTTTGTCAACCAGGATGCCTCTGAGGAGGAAATCCAGAAGGCTTTCCGTCCAAACACCAAGGCAATGTTCGGCGAGACCATCTCCAATCCGGGATGCAAGGTGCTCGACATTGAGAAATTCGCCCGCATAGCCCATAAGAACGGAGTGCCACTGATTGTTGACAACACATTTGCCACTCCCATCAACTGTCGTCCCTTTGAGTGGGGATGCGACATCGTCACACATTCCACCACCAAGTATATGGACGGTCATGCCACACAGGTGGGAGGATGCGTGGTGGATAGCGGCAACTTCAACTGGCTCGACCATGCCGACAAGTTCCCCGGTCTTTGCACCCCCGACGAGTCATACCACGGACTCACTTACGCCAAGGCATTCGGCAAGATGGGATACACAACCAAGCTCGTTGCACAGCTTATGCGCGACCTCGGTTCGATACCCGCTCCGCAGAACTCGTTCCTTCTCAATCTCGGTCTTGAGACCTTGGCATTGCGCGTGGAGCGTCATTGCCGCAATGCCGAGAAGGTGGCGCAGTTCCTGCACGACGACCCGCGTGTGGCTTGGATTGACTATTCCGGATTGGCTGATGACAAGTGTCATGCCCTTGCCGACAAATACCTGCCCAAAGGAAGTTGCGGAGTGATGGCATTCGGACTGAAAGGCGACCGCGAGACAGCCATCAAGTTTATGGACTCGCTTGAAATGATAAACATCGTCACCCATGTGGCAGACGTTCGTACCTGTGTGCTCCATCCCGCAAGCCACACCCATCGTCAGCTCTCCGAGGAGCAGCTCAAGGCAGCCGGCATAGCCCCCGACCTCATCCGCCTCTCCGTAGGAATAGAGGATGTGGAGGATATTATCGCCGACATCAAACAGGCAATGGACAAATGCTTTTAATATATAAGTTATGGTAAAACACATTATTCTCTGGACATTGAATCCGGAATTGACTGCCGAGGAAAAGGCAGAAGTGAAGAAGGGAATCAAGGAAGGACTTGAAGGCCTTCAGGGCAAGGTGCCCGGACTGTTAAGTATAAAGGTTAATGTTGACGGTCGTCTCGACTCGTCCAACTGCGACGTGATGCTCGACAGCACTTTGGAGAGTGCCGAAGCATTGAAGGCCTACTCCACCCATGCCGCCCACGTGGCAGTGGCAGACACCAAGGTGCGCCCATATACCGTGCAGCGCGTGTGTCTCGACTATGAGGAATAAGATACATTCAACAGTAATAACAGATTAATAAAAGGAAAAATGAGAAAAGGTTTTTTAGTTTTGTGTCTTGCGCTTTTCACCTGTATCACGGTGTCGGCGCAGGAAAGTAAGTTTGGTATTGTCAACCGACTTGGTGTGGGAGTGTCTGCAGGTACGGAAGGTATTGGTTTTGACCTTTCAACGTGTGTAACCCCGTATCTCTCCGTTAGGGCAGGATTGGATTTTATGCCCGATTTCAGCATCAATACCGATGCCGACGTGAGTGGTGAGGTGGAAGGAATCGCTTACAGCAGCACTGTGGATATCAAGGGAACCTTGAAGCGCACCCAGCTCAGTTTTAAGCTCGACTGCTATCCCTTCCCCAACAGCAGTTCGTTCTTTGTTACTGCGGGTGCTGTCTTTGGAGGTGACAAGGTGATAAAGATTACAGGTCATAGCAACGAACTCGCTGACCTGGTTGCCAAGGGAAATGAGATAGGGATTGACATTGGCGACTATCGCATTCCCGTTGACCCGAACGGTAATGTGGCAGGTGGTGTCAAGGTGAGCGGTTTCCGTCCGTATTTCGGACTCGGTTTCGGTCGTCTTATCCCCAAGAATCGTATTGGCTTCCGCTTCGAGCTTGGTGCCCAGATACATGGCAAGCCGAAGGTTTATGCCGATGGAGTGGGCGACCTTGAGAAACTGTTAGATCAGGATACAGATGACGACATCTCAAAGCTGATTGACAAGCTGACGATATATCCCGTATTGAAGTTGTCGCTCAGAGGAAGGATTCTATAATATCCTCCACTACTAATATATAATTTAAGGTGAGTCGGTTGACAAATAAGTCTCGGCTCACCTTATTTCTATAAAAAAACTTAAATTAATTGCTGAAATTTTGTTGTATTGCAAATAAGCAGTACTTTTGCAAAACCTTTGTGTAGGTAATGTCATATTTGTGATTAGGAAATAATATAATTTGGAATTATGATTGAATATATTGGTGGCATATTTGAAATAATGACAATATCAGCGGGGAGAATGAGAAGAATTCTTTTGGCTGCCATTTTTATGCTTTGTTGTAGCTTAAACGTAAATGCCCAGCAAATGGCTATTCACAACAATCTTCTTTTTGACCTTTCAGGAGACTTGTCGATGGGTATGGAGTTTGCGTTGAAACCGCGTACTACCGTTGAGGTTTATGGAACAATACGTCCGTGGAAGGAGACGGAGAGCAGTGTCAACAAGCATTGGGCGGTGCAGACCCAATACAGGTTGTGGACATGCCAGAAATTCAATGGATTCTATTGGGGACCATATCTGCATGCGGGCGAATACAACCTGTCTAATGCCAGTCTGCCTTTTGGCTTGTTAAAAGGGCTGAAGTCCCATCGTTATGAGGGATGGATGATTGGAGGAGGCATCGGATGCGGCTATCAGTATGCAGTCAGTACCCACTGGAATATAGGAACCGAATTGGGATTAGGCTATACGTATTTCAGAAGCAAGAAGTTCGACTGTGGCACTTGCTCCACCTATTATGGATATGACAACTATAACTATTGGTTGTTCAGTAAAGGTTCTGTATATATATCATACATATTCTAACTCTGAAAGGCATGAAAAAGATACTGTTCACCATAATGATACTCGCCAGTGCTACCGTGATGCTGGCACAGAGACCTGCCGTCAACTTAGTCAGTCCCAAGCTTGACTATGTGATAAAGGTGGAGGACGCCACCATCAAGGAGATGGGAGGCAAGGTGGTTGTCGCCCTCAAGCTCAATGCCATACAGGATGTGCCGGCGCGCCAGTCGGTGGTGCTTGTCCCCGAACTGGTGGATACGCTCACCAACCGTAGCTTCTCGTTTCCCTATATCTATATCAACAGTCGCAACCAGCAGATATTCTTCGACCGTGAGTTGAAGTACATCTTCCCCGATGCTGAGGCAGTTATGAAGAAGAAAGGCAAGGACCTGAAGATATCCTATCTAAGATATGCCGAGTATGAGGACTGGATGAGAAACTCGGTGCTGAAGCTGCAGAAGATGAGCTGCGGATGCAACGTGTTCACTAATAGAGGTTCTGAATATCTATGCTCGTTCACCAACGAACAGCCGGTCATCAAGCTTTATCCCGTGTTCAGGATTCCCAAACCCGAGAAGGTTAAGACAAGGCAGGAGAAAGGCTCCGCATACCTCTGTTTCCGCATCAACCGCACCGAAATAGACCCAGCCTACATGACCAACCCACAGGAACTGCAGAAAATCAACAACACGATACATCTTGTGAAGAACGACCCGAATGTCGAGATACAAGACGTGAGCATAGTGGGATATGCCTCCCCCGAAGGCGAGGAAAACCGCAACATGAAGTTGAGTGTTGACCGCACCGAGTCGTTGAGGCAATACCTGAATACCAAGGGCATCATCTCGTCGTCGAAGGTGAAGGCATCGAGTAACGGTGAAAACTGGAAGGGCTTTGTGGCCTATCTCAACGGTCATTATGAAGTGCCCAACCGTTCAACCCTTCTCTCCATAGCCACTTCGGTGTCAGCACTGGATGAGAAGGAGGCACTAATGAAGAAGAAGGCTCCCGAAGGTTTCAACTACTGTCTGAAGAACTGCTTCCCGTCGTTGAGATGCACGGAATACGCCGTAAGATACATTGTAAGGCCCTTCACCCTGGAAGAGTCGGAGAAGATATTCGAGACCCGCCCGATCAACCTGAGTCTCAACGAGATATATATGCTGGCAGGAAAGTATTCCGACAACCAGCAGAAATACATGTCGATAATGAGGAAGGCATACCTGCTATTCCCCAAGGACGAGTGTATCAACCTCACTATGGCATATCTCTCGATAGAGAGGGGCATTGCCGAAGACGCAGAGGAATACCTGAAGAAAGTGTCCGACTGCCCCGAGAAGACCATGAACATGAGTCTTGTGTATTATCTCAAGGGCGACATCGACAATGCCATCCGCCTTGCCAAGTCAGCCCGTGAGCAGGGAGTGAAGGAAGCCGTGAAACAGCTTGAGGAATATTCGAAAATTAAGGAAATAAAATAAATTGGTTATGATAAAGATTACGAAGACATTATTCTACGTCTTGCTGGTTGCCTTAGTGGCAAGTGCGTGTAGCAAGGAAAATGAGGTGACATCCGATGACAATGGCCAGAACGGCATTGCCAACGGATGCGAAGTTGTGTTCCAGTTCCAGACTCCGGCTGTAGAGGCGGAAGTCACAAGGGGCGTTGACGACAGCTATCAGGCTGAGCAGGGAACGGAAAAGGAATGGCTCGTGAAGTCGGTGAAGATATTCCTGTTTGACTCACAGACGGGACTGCGCGCCAAGGCTGTGGACATTACCCAGCTCGAACGCTCACAAGGCACCATTAACGGCTACGTGACCTATCTGACAAAGCCAGTGGTCATTCCTCAGGGCACGTATGACATCTTTGCCGTGGCAAACTACAGCGGGAAGATAGACGCCACCACCGAGCAGGAGTTTCTTGCCACCGTTGACGCTTCCACCTACAAGCAGGGACTCTTGCCTAATGCCGACAACCCCTTCGTGATGAGCAACAGGGCTTCGGCCAACACCTCAGTGGAACTCAAGGAGAAAAAGGAGGAAAACCTTGTGAGCATCACGCTTGAGCGCGCCTTGGCACGCATTGACGTGGGAAGAAAGAATTCCTCGTATGTGTTGAACAACGCGTCGGGAGTGAAGTATGCCGACGTGTCGCTCGACGGTTTCAGGTTTGTCAACCTGCCCAAGAGCTATTATCTCTTCAGGCATACTGCCACGTTGACCTCCATTGTTACACCCCAATGGGATATCCACACCCATTTCGGCGACATCCCCGAGGCCAACGGATATGTCATCGACCCGTACTTCTTCAGCAAGCCTATCGACGCCAGCGGATTTAACAACCCCGACGCCTACTATGAGAATTTCTCAGGTAATCTCGGCGATGGCGACGCATTGTCATGGACTGATTTCCCCGAAGTCTCGACAACCCCGACTTACAAGACATTCTATTCGCTTGAGAACTGCATGATATGGCAGGCACAGAAAAAGGGCTACTCCACAGGACTGGTGTTCAAGGCGAGCATCAATCCCAACAACAACGTGTATAAGGCAGACGCCTCGGGAAAACTGGTGCTTGCCTCTCAGACGGAATATCCCGACTCACTGTATTTCTTTGACTATAAGTTCTATACCTCCAAGGAGGCATTGGCAAAGGCAGGTGTTGACATCACGCAGATTGGGGACATCGACGAGATGGAGTACCAGAACGTCAAGCTGTTCAGAAAGAAAAGCGACAAGTATGTGTGCTACTATGATTACTGGATAAAGCATTTGGACAACAACGACCCCTACGTGATGGGAGTCATGGAGTTCGCCGTGGTGCGCAACAACCTCTACCGCCTGCTCATAACGAGCATATCTGAACTTGGCAATTCCACACCTCAGGTTGACCCCGACACTCCCGACGAAGGCGAGACCAGCATCAAGGCATTGATAAACGTGAAACCGTGGGTGGTAAGAGACCAGACAAATATTATTCTTTGAAATATATGACAAGAAATAAGATACTGTTCCTCCTTGCCTTCATTGGCATACTGGCCAGTTGCTCGTGGGTGAAAACCGACATCGACGATTGTCCTACAGGTGTATGGCTGAAAATCAGATACACCCGCAATATGCTCGACGTGGATGCCGCGGGCCAGCAGGTCAGGGATGCCTCGGTAATGGTGTTCGACCATGAGGGCAATTATGTCAGGCGTATAGAGATTGATTACGGTCAGCTCTCAGCCAACAACTATTGTGTGGAGGTAAGCGAGTTGCCCAACGGTATCTATGACTTTGTTGTATGGTCGGGTTTGGGCGACAGTCATTTCATGACCACATCACCGTTGCACATTGATGACCTGCGTCTGTCGCTTGCCGATGCCGACAAGATGCAGGATGCCGAGTATGGCGACCTCTTCTATGGAAGGATTGACAGTGTGGAGGTTACTGGCAGATATGCCGTGCATGAGGTGGATTTGACCAAGGACACTAATGTGCTGGTATGTCAGGTAGTGCCGGCTTCAAGCTCCGGGGATGTGTCCATCGACAGGTATGGGCTTCAGCTGACATCAGCAAATGGAGTGATTGATGCCAACAACAATTCTGTGGCTTCATCGCCCGTGGTATATGCCCCATATAGGATGCAGGCAGACACGGTGGAAGATGATGTGAACGGACAGTTGGAGACCTTGGGCTATGCCATCAAGACCCTTCGGCTCATGCAGGGAGACAACAGTCGTCTTGTATTGACTGACAACGAGAGCGGGACAGTCATACTTGACTTGCCGCTGACGGATTTCCTCTGCCAGATAGCCTCTTTCTACACCCAGTCGGGCAGGCAGCTAACAGCCCGGGAGTATCTCGACCGTCAGGATTTCCATACCGTCATCCTCTATATGTCGGAATCGGGAAACAGTGTGGTGCAATGTCGCATAAACAACTGGGTGATACGGTTGAATGACAATATAAACCTTTAAAATGCTTTTTTAGGGAGACAGAAAATGAAGTTTAGGAATGTGCTTACATTCGTGTTCCTGTTGCTTCTTGGATTGCTTCAGGCTTGTAGCGAAGACGATGACAAGAGGGTGGGGCCGACAGTGGGAGGACTGATGGATTTCAGTTTCCTGACTGTTGACGGAGACGTTGTTTCCTCTGAATCCTTGTCGGGACAGCCTTACGTGCTCGTCGTTTTCAACACGGGATGCAAGGACTGCCGTCAGGAACTGCCCGTGGTTGACAAGGTTTATGGTGCGTATCGTGACAGGCTGCAATTCCATATTGTCGCATATAAAGAGGACAGGGAGAGTGTATCGGGATATTGGAAGGATAATGGCTTCACCATGCCTTTTGTCATACCCGCCGATCCTGCGGTGATAAGGCCGCTTGCTCCCGTGGGCATACCTCAGATTTATGTGGTGTCGGTAGAGGGGCGGATCGTTGCCACGTTCAATGACCGGAACATGCCTGATTTCGACACGTTGTCAGAGGCTGTTGAGTCATGCTTTGAAGGGCAGTCCCAATCCGCTGACACCGTGAATGTGCATGTCCGTCTTAATGCCCCTGCGCGCTCTTCCTCTGATATCGGAGGTGGCTCGGTCATAGCCAGTGAGTCGCTCATTAGCAGTGTGCGTCTTTTTTTCTTCAACTCAGACACCAAGAAGTTGGTGGCTTATCATGACATCGACGACATCACCCCCTTGGCAACCTCGGTTGACAACCAGTATGACTTCACCTACCTCTTGCCTGCCGTAAGGCTGCCGATGGGATATTACGACCTCTTTGCCATAGCCAATTACAAGAATATCCCTGACAATATTGAGGATGAAGACCAACTGTTGTCGTTGGAAGATTCGGTGTCTTATGCAGTCGGTATTATGTCCACCCTTTCCAATGAGGGCGCGATTATGTCCAGCTGTGCCTCGGAGAACCTGTGTCAGGACTTTACGGGCAAGGTCAACACTCATGTGTATGTCGAGGTGAACATGGAGCGAGTGGTGGCGAAGGTTGTGTTGGGCAAGGTGAAGGATGTCTTTGAACTGTCCCACGATGGCGAGGTGTATGCCCACGTCAATCTTGCCAACTATAAGTTTGTCAATCTCAACACCCATTTTTACCTGTTCCGCCACAAGGCAAGGCTTTCGCGGTTTGAACAGCCTGCGGAGTATGTGCTTCCCGACAATTTCGCTTCTGACAGTGGTGCGGACGACGAGTATGTCATCGACCCGCTTTTCTTCCGTAAGGACGGCTCTCAGTCATCTTTCAGTTATCTCAGCTCAGTGTTCAAGCATTATTATTCCGACTCTTCTATGTCCGATTTCGCAGCCTTCCCGTCGTCAGGGCAATATGGCACGGCTTATATACTTGAGAACTGTGCCTACACGACATACCAGAACAGCGGTGCGTTGACAGGTATAGTGTTCAAGGCCTCCGTGAATCCCTCGTGCGTTTATCTTTATGACGAACAGCAGGGCACATTCATCAGGGAGACACGCCCCGAGATGTTCGCCGAGACTCTCTATCTCTATGACTACAAGTTCTATAACTCCATCCGCGATGTTAACAGGGCATCCGGCTTGCATCTTGATGTGCTGAGGCGCTACAGTGATGACGAATTGGAAGCCTATGGCATCAAGCAGGTGTTTTATAATATGGGAGTGTTCGAGACATTCTATACCTATTGGATTACCCACTCGGGCGATTCCGGTGCGATGAGGTATGGCATAGTGAGAAATAATTTCTATCGGCTGATGGTATCCTCGATTGAGGGATTGGGCAAGAGTGCGGTCATCACCGTCCTCGACAACTGAGAGTCAGAGAATCTGCATTTTCAGTCCCACCGACAGGCACAGAATGTCCCACAGGCTGACCTTCTTCTCCATCATGAGAAGACGCAGGTAGAGGTCGCATGTGCTTACCTCATAAAATGCCGACACGCTCTTCAGGAACTTGCGCTTGTTGGCAGGCACAATCTTGGTGACTCGCTGGCCTACGAACACGTTTGCGCGTATTTTCGTGTTCAGTGGCTCGTAGTATTTGTCGGGGTATCGGCTTGGCTGATGGTCCCAAAACTCCGAACCGAAGACCGTGTTGAGATACAGTCCGCACGACAGAGGCTCAAACAGCCATCCGCCTTTCATATACATGCTCCACGGCAGGAAGTTTTCCTTTATGGTCATCGTGAGTTTTCCCCTGTGGCTGCTGATTTTGGGAAGGTAGCCAAACAGCAGGTTGGTCTCCCATTGCTTGTGCTTGCCGTAGTCCCAGCCTATGCCCACCGACATCACTCCCATATTGCCGGCATATTGCAGTAGAAACTGTGTGGGGATGAGTTCCGCCCAATGTTCCCTGTGGCGGTGAACGCGTCGGTCGTATCTTGTCATCACGGTATTCTCTATGCGCACGTTCTCTGTGGGCGCAGCGTCGAGATAGAGCAGCGAGTCGGCAACGGACAACGAATCCCTTTCGGCTCCATGGGCTGACAGGGCTGCAATCGTGAGCATAAGGCTAAAAATCAATGACTTCATATCTGTATCCCTCTTTGTTGATGTTGAAAATCATGTATTGCCGGTTGCTTGTGCATGTCACGCCATAGTACATCACGCCGTCGCCGAAGATGTCGTCGAACATGAAGCTGTGGTCATGCCCGTTGATGCAGAAGAGCAGTCCCGGCAATTGTTTTATATAGTATTCAAAAGGTTTTGCCACGTTGTTGTTAAACTGGTCGCTGTAGGGGCGTGCGTGCATACACACTATGGTGCGGTCGAACAGTGCTGAATCTGTTGTCATGGCGTTCTCCAAATATTCAAAGTCGGGAATGTCGGCAATATGGTCGTATTCCGTGGCGTTGGTGTTGATGCACAGGAATTTCACCCTTCCCGCAATGAAGTGGAAGTCCATCGCGCCATACATCTTGCGATATATCTCGTCGCCTGTACCGAGGAAGTCGTGGTTGCCTATGAGAGCCACATACGGTTTGTTGAGTCCCGATATATAGTCGCGTGCCCACACAAACTCCTTTATGGTGCCTGTGTCGGTGAGGTCGCCGAGATGAACCACGAAGTCAACACTGTCCCTGCGGTTGATGTCTTTCACCATGTCGCAGAGGTCGGTGTAGTCGTGATGTGAGTCGCTGATGAAAGCCACACACAGTGAGTCAAGATTGCGGCATTGTTCCTCAATCCTGGCGATATTGTTCCCGTTGATGTTCCTGTCGCCGTCGAACCTCACTTCGTATGGGTGGTATTGGAACGCGTCGCATCCACTGACGACAATACAGGCAGCCATCATCCATATTATTACACTTTTCATACAAGTTAGATTAATTCCCCGGCAAAATTACAAAATAATCACGAGAAACCGTAATACCTGTTACAACGATTTTTCGCAAATAATCCTTTTCGCACACATTTCTCTCCAAATGGGATAATGCGCAAGTGCTTTCCGGCAGGATGAGCAGGGCCAGTCTCCTGTTCATCTTATCCTGTTTTTTGAACATTTCGCTCCGTAATTATGTTAAATTATTCATAAAATCAGACGATGATTCCCTTTTTTGCAAAAAAGAATGTAACTTTGTAGCCAAAATAAGAGTACGACAATGAAACGGATATTAATAGCAAGAAACGATGAATGTAACCGCATTAAGGCCTGTATGGAGTCAGACCAGTCTGAATTCATCACCGTATGCGGCAGGAGGCGTATCGGCAAGACTTTTCTTGTGGATTGCTTTTTCGACAGTACTTACAGAATCATAGGGACAGAGTCCCTTTGACCCTTGGAAAATATCCCCAGACTATATGGAAAACGACAGTTGAGTTTCGGAAAGTTCCAAGCTGTGGCACTTTTTATTCCTCTCAGGGAAACATTATGTTCCTCGTAGGAAATAAATAACTCTCCAACTAATGAAATTCCCAAAGCTAACTGATGGGATTTCTTACGCTAACTGGCAAAAGATCTCACGCTAACTGGCAAAAGATCTCACGCTAACTGGCAAAAGATCTCACGCTAACTATCGAAAGATCTCATGCTAACCGGCAATCATGTATTATACTCCTCGATGAATCCGTCGAATAGATAGGTATTCACATATCACTAAACAAGTCTTTTTCTTCCATAAACGATACTTTGTGATTAAAAAAACTCGATGCAAAGATATAAAAACGGATGAATAATGCAAGCGTTTGCCACTATTTTAGCCCTTACCCTCATACCCTCACCCTCTATTCTTTTGTGTAACCATTTGATTATCAGTAAAAAGAAGAAAAGGTGATGGTATGAGGGTAATAAATAAAAAATAGTAGAGGGGGTAGTCTCCTGTTCATGGCTGTTCATGTGTGTTATAGTTAAAAGTTATAAAATCTCGCACGGAAAATAAGTTTTTTCTTTGTTATCTGTGCGAGATTTTATAACTTTGCAGTCAGAAATAGTTTATTGCAATGAATGTAGAAGTAATAAAGAAGATACGAAACACACCGATATCGGGCGAAGAATTGGTGGCTATGT
>JBJEAV010000023.1:0-4904 GCA_051869395.1 Prevotella sp. | reverse complement strand
GACGACACAATGAATCTTCTCGCCGAGGCTGACATCAAGGTCAGCGCAAGCAAGCGCACCCTCTTGGTGCAGTCTTCAAACTTCCCGTTGGAGGTGCTTTACCTTCGCGACGACGACATCCCGCAGAGCGTAGCAAGCGGAGTGGCAGACCTCGGAGTGGTGGGTGAGAACGAATTCGTAGAGCGTGGCGAGGAAGCGGAGATAATCTCCCGCCTCGGATTCAGCAAGTGCCGACTCTCGTTGGCTATTCCCAAGGACATTGACTATCCAGGACTTGAGTGGTTTAACGGCAAGAAGATTGCCACTTCATATCCCGGCATACTGCGACATTTCATGGAGAAGCACGGTGTCAACACCGAGATTCACGTCATCACCGGCAGCGTGGAGATTTCACCGGGCATTGGCCTCGCCGACGGTATATTCGACATCGTCAGCAGCGGCTCCACTCTCGTGAGCAACAACCTGCGCGAGGTGGAGGTTGTCATGCAGAGCGAGGCACTGCTCATCGGCAACAAGGACATGGACGAGGAGAAGCGCAAGACTCTTCAGGAGATGCTCTTCCGCTTCGAGGCTGTCCGCAGTGCCGAGGACAAGAAATACGTCAGGATGAATGCCCCGAAGGCCCGCCTTCAGGAGATTATCAACGTGCTGCCCGGACTGAAGAGTCCCACCATCATCCCGTTGGCTGACGACGACTGGTGCTCTGTCCACACCGTCCTCGACCAGAAGCGTTTCTGGGAAATCATCGGCAAACTCAAGGAGATGGGTGCCCAGGGCATCCTTGTCACTCCAATTGAAAAAATGATTCTGTAAATGAAAACGATAAAATATCCCCAAAGGGAGGAATGGAAGGAGATTGTGGAAAGACCGCATCTCGACGTCTCCCAACTCACTGCCACAGTGCGCTCCGTACTTGATGACATCAAGGCACGGGGCGACGAGGCTGTCAAGGAATACGAACTGAAGTTCGACCACGTGCAACTCACATCCTTGGCTGTCAGCCAGAGCGAGATGGACGAGGCGGAGACACTTGTGGATGACGAACTGAAAGCCGCCATACAGCTTGCCCACGACAATATAAAGACCTTCCATGAGTCGGAGAAATTCGTGGGACAGAAAGTCAGTACGCAACCCGGTGTCACCTGCTGGCAGAAGAGCGTGGCAATCGACAAGGTGGGATTATATATCCCTGGCGGAACGGCACCGCTGTTCAGCACTGTGCTCATGCTTGCCACACCGGCAAAGATTGCGGGATGCCGCGAGATTGTGCTTTGCACCCCTCCCAACCGTGAGGGCAAGGTAAACCCCGCCATCCTTGTCGCCGCACGCATTGCCGGAGTGAGCCATATCTTCAAGGCTGGCGGTGTGCAGGCCATCGGTGCCATGGCTTACGGCACTGAGTCCGTGCCCAAGGTGTATAAGATATTCGGTCCTGGCAACCAGTATGTCATGGCAGCCAAGCAGGAAGTGAGCCTTCACGACGTGGCTATCGACATGCCCGCAGGTCCGTCGGAGGTATGCGTCATTGCCGATGCCAACGCCAACGCTGCGTTCATTGCTGCCGACCTGTTGTCGCAGGCGGAGCATGGAGCCGACTCCCAGGCTATACTCATAACCACCTCAGAGTCAACACTTGAAAAGGTGAAGGATGAAGTGATGCGTCAGCTCGATCTTCTTCCCCGCAAGGAGATAGCAGCAAAGGCTCTCGACAACAGCAAGCTCGTGGTTGTGGCTGATGATGACGAGGCAATAGACCTCGCCAATGCCTATGCCCCCGAGCATCTCATAATCCAGACCGACAACTATGACGCTCTCGCCGAGAAGGTCATCAATGCCGGAAGCGTGTTCCTTGGCAAGTATGCCTGTGAGAGTGCCGGCGACTATGCCAGCGGCACCAACCACACCCTGCCCACCCACGGGTATGCCGTGGCATACAACGGTGTAAACCTCGACAGCTACTGCCGCAAGATCACCTTCCAGCATCTCACCGAGGAGGGCATAAGCCACATCGGCAAAGCCGTGGAGACCATGGCAGCCGCCGAGGGACTGGATGCCCATCGCAATGCGATGACGATTAGAATGAAGAGTGAAGAATGAAGAATAGCCCTGAAAGGGCGGCATAGATTAGCACAGGGCGAAAACCCTGTGAATAACACATACTCTCTTCTCTCCCCCTCCCTCCCGCCGATGGCGGGAGGGAGGGGGAGAGAAAAAGATAAACGAAAAGATAGGGCTCACGCCCTATCCTATGTTATGTCGCCCTTTCAGGGCTTTAAAATATGTTATGTCGCCCTTTCAGGTCTTTTAAATATGTTATATCGCCTTTTCAGGCCTTGTAAATATGATTGTGGATAAAAAATCATTAATATGAAGACATTACAGGAACTTACACGTAAGAATATATGGGAACTGGCACCTTATAGCTGTGCCAGAAACGAGTTTAGCGGCAGGAACGCCAAGGTGTATCTCGACGCCAACGAGAACCCCTACCACTCACCCTTCAACCGCTATCCCGACCCGCTGCAGCTTGCCCTCAAGGACAAGCTCTCAAAAATAAAGGGAGTGCCCGCCGAAAACATATTCCTCGGCAACGGCAGCGACGAGGCCATCGACCTCATGTATCGCATCTTCACAGAGCCAAAGGTTGACAACGTTGTGGCAATAGAACCCACATACGGCATGTATAAGGTGTGCGCCGACATCAACGACGTGGAATACCGTCCCGTATGCTTGGAGGAAGGCTTCCAACTCAACGCCGACAAACTCCTCGCCGCCACCGACGCCCACACCAAGCTCGTATGGATTTGCTCACCCAACAACCCCACGGGCAACGCCCTCAACCGCGACGAGATGTCAAAGGTCATCAACAGCTTCGACGGCATAGTCATCATCGACGAGGCATACAGCGACTTCTCCACGCAAGTGCCGTTCCGCAGTGAGATAGCCCGCCATCCCAACCTCGTGGTGCTCAACACCATGAGCAAGGCATGGGGCTGCGCCGCCCTGCGACTCGGCATGGCTTTCGCCTCCAAGGAAATCATCGAGCTTATGAACAAGGTGAAATACCCCTACAACATCAACCTCCTCGCCCAGCAGCAGGCTATGGAGATACTCAACGACCCCTACGAGGTTGACAAGTGGGCGCGTCTCATCCTTCAGGAGCGCACAAGGGTGATGGACTCCTTCCGTCTCCTTGACTTCACCAAGAAAATCTACCCCACCGATGCCAACTTCTTCCTCGTGGAGGTAGAGGATGCCCAGGCCACCTACGACTACCTTGTCTCTCAAGGCATCATCGTGCGCAACCGCAACCGCGTGACGATGTGCGGCAACTGCCTCCGCATCACCATCGGTTCCAAGACCGAAAACTCCGAGCTTTTAGCCGCCCTAAGGGCATTATAAAGAGCTAAATATTCTGAAGCAACCTTTACACAGGATTCGATAAGAGTCCGGAAGGGGCGTCAAAACATAGGATTGGTTTTCTGCCTTATCCTATGTTTTGATGCCCTTTCAATATATACAGACATATACGTTACTTCCGAAACTTGAATAAAGTAGTGGCTTGATGATTGAAGACACTGTTGTCACATTAGCACAATCAAAGTTGTCACACTTGTTCCAAGACTATTGTCACGGTCGTTCCAAGACTATTGTCACAGCCGTTCCAAGACTATGGTACGAGTGTGACAACAGCCGTGGAACAGTCGTGTCAACAGACTTGGAACAAGTGTGACAAAAGGCATCTTTACATCTTTTAAATGCGTTGTTATATCCCATAATAATAGGCTGACAGATAAATTTGCTGTCAGCCTATCTGTCAGCGTATTAATAGTCTGATTATTAGTTATTTAATTAAGGAAAATGACAGATGACAGATGTTTTATAAAAAAACACACGTATAGAGGATATGAGATACTCTCAAATAGATGTTCAGAACGTGCGATTTCGCACACTCATCGTGCGGATTCGCACGCTATGGAAGTCGCTCAATGAGCGTTAATTTATTGGTTATTAATTAATTATGGGTTTGGCACGGATATTGCTATGCAATTTGTATAAGGACAAGGATTATATTGTATGAAGATAAAGAAAAGACAGATGATAAGGCGCATAATTGCATTAAGTTTGCTCCAAATGGTGATAATAACCATATATGGAGCAACAGAAAGGGAAGAAACAACGGGCAAAGACACGTTGCAACTCACCCTGCATGATGCCATTGAGCTTGCGCAGAGGCAATCGCCATCGGTGCAGAGTGCGCGCAATGCCTATCTTGCGGCAAAGTGGAACTATCGTTATCACCTCGCCAACTATCTGCCTTCGGTGACTCTCACTTCATCACACTATATAAACAAGGTGGTGAACAAAATCACGCAATCCGACGGTACGGCTCTCTTCCTGAAACAAAACCAGCAAGGCAGCGACGTGGCATTGAAGATTGCACAGAACATACCGATGACTGGAGGTAGTCTGTTCCTGAAGAGCGGACTGTCGCGCCTGCATGAGGGAGAGATGAACACCACGGAGTATAGTGCCGAACCGCTTGTAGTAGGATATGAGCAAAGCCTCTTCGGATATAACTCACTGAAATGGGACAAGCGCATAGAACCGGTAAGATTCCGCGAGGCAAGGAAACGATATGCCGAGGCAATCGAACTCGTAGCAGCCAATACCTGCCGCCGGTTCTTCACCCTCGCCTCCGCACAGATGGAACTTGAAATGGCAAGGCAGAACTATGCCGCTGCCGACACTCTCTACCGTATGGCCAAGGGACGATATGCCATCGGCACAATCACCGAAAACGAGATGCTGCAACTCGAAATCAACCGACTGAACGAGGAGACAAACGTGATGGATGCGGACATCGCACTGAGAGAAGAGACTCTCGCCATGCGCTCCTTCCT
>JBJEAV010000022.1:0-4936 GCA_051869395.1 Prevotella sp. | reverse complement strand
TATAGATGATGACGAGTTTAATAAATTATGGTAAATTATTGATTATGAAGACATTTAAATTTAAAGATATCAATGAGTTTCTGGGAACAAGGCAATTAGGAGCTATTGCCCGTGAAAGATTATTGTCTGTAATGAATGCTACTGATGAACGAATTTCATTGGATTTCGAGGGAGTTAAGGTCGTATCTAACTCCTTTGCTGACGAATGCCTTGCAAAGCTTTTATACGAAATGTCATTTGAAGAACTAAAGCGACGCACAACATTCGTGTCTGTTGATGATTTCGCAAGACAAAATATCGCCATAGCATTCAGACGCAGATTGAATGCCATGAAACAAGGAGTATCATAGTCATCATTATTATATGAAACTTGCTTTAATAATCATTGCCGGCTTAAACATAGCCTCGGCATCATTCGCACAACGGGCGCAGAACTTTAATGCGGACTGGAAGATTGGCGACAAGAGTGTAACACTGCCCCGGGCTTGGAACGAGGAGTATGCTTTCAAGGTGCCTATCGAGAAACTGCCGGATGCGGAGGTCACTTACACCAAGACATTCATTGCCCCAAAGACTTGGAATGGCAAGAAGGTGTTCATTGAGTTTGAGGGCGCAAGACAGGCGGCTGAGGTGTTCCTCAACGGCAAGAGAATCGGACTACATGAGAACGGGGTGATGGCATTCGGATTCGACCTCACTCCATACATACGCATCGGAAAAGAGAATGTTCTCGAAGTGAAAACAGACAATTCCTGGGCTTATAAGGAGAAGGGAACACCCACTGACGGCGAGGTGGTTACAGACGGTAACAACCTTCCAAACAATGCGCTCAGTCCGGCTTCCTTCCAATGGAACAACAAGAACTTCAACGCTAACTACGGCGGACTGCCAAAGAACGTTAAGCTGCATGTGACTGACCGCCTCTACCAGACTCTCCCACTCTACTCCACCCTCGGAACCACGGGTACTTATATCTATGCCAAGAACCACGACGTGAAGGGGGGCAGGGCAACGATACATGCCGAGTCGGAGGTGAGAAACGAGACGGGAAAGAAACAGACGTTTGTATATAGCGTGGAAATAATAGACCGCGACGGTTCAAAACTGTCTTCCTTCTCCTCTGCTCCCGTTACCATCGACAAGGGCGAGACACGGATTGTCAGTGCGGAGAATATGGTGGAAGGACTGCATTTCTGGTCGTGGGGATATGGCTATCTGTATGACGTGAACACATGCCTCACTGTCAACGGGAAGGTCATAGACCGACAGACCACCTCGACAGGATTCCGCAAGACAGCTTTCCGCGACGGCATGACCTACCTGAACGACCGCGTCATCATGATGCACGGATATGCACAGCGCACATCCAACGAATGGCCCGGTGTGGGTATGTCGGTGCCGGCATGGCTTAGCGACTACAGCAACGAGCTGATGGTGCTCTCAGGGGGTAATCTCGTGAGATGGATGCACGTATGTCCTTGGAAACAGGACATCGAATCGTGCGACCGTGTGGGACTCATACAGGCAATGCCCGCAGGAGACGCCGAGAAGGACGTGCAGGGAAGACACTGGGAACAGAGAGTGGAACTGATGAGGGATGCCATCATATACAATCGCAACAACCCTTCAATCCTCTTCTATGAATGTGGAAACAAGGGCATAAGCGAAGAACACCAGATGGAGATGAAACAACTGCGCGACAAGTATGACCCGCACGGAGGACGTGCCATCGGTTGCCGCGAGATGCTCAACAAGGCTACTTGTGCCGAATACGGAGGCGAAATGCTATATATCAACAAGTCGGCAGGCAAGCCTGTATGGGCTATGGAATACTGCCGCGACGAGGCTCTACGCCGCTACTGGGACGACTGGTCATATCCATATCACAAGCATGGCGACGGACCTTTGTACAGGGATGCCGATGCATCGGCATACAATCAGAACAACGACCAGTTTGCAGTGGAGATGGTGCGCCGGTGGTATGACTACTGGATGGAACGTCCGGGAACAGGACTTCGGGTATCCAACGGTGGCACGAAGATTATCTTCTCCGACACCAACACCCACAACCGCGGTGAATCCAACTACCGCACGTCGGGAGTCGTTGATGCCATGCGCCTGCCCAAGGATGCGTTCTATGCACACCAGGTGATGTGGAACGGATGGGTCACTCCCGACAAGTCGATGACCCATATCGTAGGTCACTGGAACTACGAAGAATACTGCCGTGACAAAAACAACGGCAACACGGATTTTTCGAAAACAGTATATGTAGTAAGCGACGCTCCTGTGGTTAAGCTGTTTGTCAACGGCAAGGAAACGGGACGCGACTCTGTGGCATACCATTTCCTTCATGTCTTTGAGAACATTGCATACGAGCCGGGAAACATCAAGGCCATTTCATATAATGAGGACGGCAAGGCTCTCTCCGAACATTGCATAGAGACAACAGGCAAGGCAGCATCGCTTCGCATCAGCAATATCAAGAACCACCAACTCGTAGCCGACGGTGCCGACATGGTTCTATTGGAGATAGAGGCTATTGACGACAAGGGACGACGCAATCCTCTCGCCACCAACATTCTTCACTTCTCTGTGGAGGGTCCAGTGGAATGGATTGGCGGTATCGGCAAGGATGAACAAGGCACCAACTGCATCCGATCAACGTCGCTACCCTTGGAATGTGGCGTAAACCGTGTTCTTCTGAGAAGCACTGGCGAGGAGGGAATGGTGCGTGTAAACGTCACCTGCGACGGTCTGCCCGCATCTTCCATCACTCTCAATGCCAAAAAGGATGCCATTAACGCTCCCTTCGGATTTGTGAGGGACGAGACTCCCTCAACCCCATCCTACAAGGACATCAAGCGAACCATACTGTGCAAGTCTGCCACTGCGGGATGCAACCAGCAGGATGCCATCCGCTCTTACGACGACAGTGAGGACACGGAATGGAAGAACGACGGCAGGATGTCAACGGCATGGATCAGATATGAACTTGCCGAGAAGGCCCGCGTGGATGAGGTGGTGCTCAAACTGACAGGATGGCGCAAGAGGGAATATCCTCTCCAAATATTCGCCGATGACACCTTAGTATGGCAGGGCAAGACTCCCGTGTCATTGGGATACGTTCATCTTCCCCTTGCCGCATCCCAACCTGCGGGCAGCATAACCATCAAACTGCAAGGCACAGCCTCCGACTCCGACAAGTATGGCAATATCAAGGAACTTGCCGCCCCAGTGGCCAACGAGCTTGACCTCTTCAAGGCCAAGGACGGCGACAAGGTTCGTAATGAACTGAGAATAGTGGAATGTGACTTGCTGCAATGGATAGATAAATAACTCAACTTTGTTTATCAGTTATTTCCCCACTACCCCAAGGTTAGTCTGTAGCTGTGCAACGCTGCTGGCTCCTATGAGCACAGAGGTGACGCCACGGGAGTCGAGAATCCACTTCAGGGCTTTCTCTGCGAGTGTCATGCCCGCTGCCTGCGCCTCGGTGTTCCACTGACGCAGTTGTGCGAGGAGAGTGTCGGTAAGTGCCGACTTCTTCAGGAAATGCTCCTTGGACATACGGCTGTCGGCGGGAATACCGTCGAGATAACGGTTGGTGAGGAGTCCCTGGGCGAGGGGCGAGAAGGAGATGAACCCTACCCCACTCTTTTCGCACAGTTCAATAATCCCTTGGTCAAGCGGTTCGCGGTCGAGCATGTTCAGGCGTCCCTGATATATAAGTAGAGGTGTATCGCGTGCGGCAAGATAGTCGATGGCAAAACGGGTGGCTTCTAAAGGCCAGCGCGAAATGCCAAGGTAGAGAGCCTTACCCTGCCTTACTATATCCACCATCGCCTGAAGAGTCTCCTCAAGCGGTGTCTCAGGGTCATAACGATGACTGTAGAACAGGTCAACATAATCAAGGTTCATACGTTTGAGACTCTGGTCGAGACTCGCCATGAGATACTTGCGCGAACCCCAGTTGCCGTAGGGTCCGGGCCACATGTCATATCCTGCCTTGGTGCTGATGAAGAGTTCATCGCGGTAAGGACGGAAATCATCCTTCATCAACTTTCCGAAGGTTTCCTCGGCACTGCCGTAGGGAGGACCATAGTTGTTGGCGAGGTCAAAGTGGGTGACTCCGTGGTCGAAGGCATAACGGGTGATGTCGCGACTGCGCTGCAATGGATCCACAGCCCCAAAGTTATGCCAGAATCCAAGGCTCACCTCGGGCAGCAGCACTCCACTGCGTCCGCATCGTCTGTACTTCATTCCATTGTCGTATCTACTGCTGTCTGCTTTATAAATATCTTCTATCATAATTATAAATAATTTATTTAAGTTTCGCATTTACTCAACTTGTGGAGTTAAAAGGAGTTATAAGAAGTTATCGCTCCCTGTGGTCGCTCAGGAAGATAAAGGACAATAGTAAAAGCTATGCTTAAACATACGTCATTTATCTCCTTTTATCTTCATTTATCTACTTTTTACTACTTGCGTAAGTTGAATTATTAAAAAACCGACGCAAATATAAGAATAAATTCTACAATAAACAAGTCTATTGCCAAAAATCAATGGAATTTATCAATTTTTTATGTGCTATTATGGATTATTTTACTTAATTTTGCACCAAAATATAAATCACCCCATAAAGTTGAACATTGGGGATGCGGAGCCATAGCCCTGTTGAACATTGGGGATGCGGAGCCATAGCCCTGTTGAACATTGGGGATGCGGAGCCATAGCCCTGTAAGGGCGACATAGCTTAGGATAGGGCGTAAGCCCTATTACCGATGTCCCCCGACCTTTCCCTCCCGCCCGCCGTTGGCGGGCGGGAGGGAAAGAAAGAAGATAAGAACAAACCAAAACACAGGGTTGACACCCTGTGCTAATCTATGTCGCCCTTTCAGGGCTGCTGCGCCAATCTATGTCGCCCTTTCAGGGC
>JBJEAV010000021.1:0-4937 GCA_051869395.1 Prevotella sp. | reverse complement strand
ATAGGGGAGGATTCATGCGCAGCCAGCCCGGGGAATTCATGCGCAGCCAGCCCTGAAAGGGCGACATAACTCAGCACAGGGTGAAACCCTGTGTATGGATGTATGTTTTTTCTCCCCCCCTCCCTCACGCCAACGGCGTGAGGGAGGGGGGAGGGGGGATATGTTCTAAGAGATAGGGCTTCCGCCCTATCTTGTGTTATGTCGCCCTTACAGGGCTAAGGCTGCGCAATGTTATGTCGCCCTTTCAGGGCTTATTATTTGATAATCACCTTCTTGCCATTATGAATGTATATACCCTTGCGTGTGGGGGTGCTTGTCCACATACCGCTGAGGGTTGTCCATACATTGCTATATGAACCAATGGAGCCTTCGGCTTCAATGCCGCGGATGGCTGTCTCGCCTTCGAGAAAGTCCTTAAGGCTTGCCATGGCAGCAAGGGGCTTGCCGGTATTGCTGTCGTAGAGCGGGGCATACCACCAGCCATCCATGTGGGTTGTTGACCAAGGATAGGCGTTGTAGTCCATCCACCACCAGAAAAGGCCTGTCACCTTGTCGTGCTTGTTGAGCATGACTATGAGGTCGTCGGTGAACTGCTTTTGTCCTGCCTCTGTCACGGCATAGGCGGGAGTGTAGGTCTTGTCGCCTGGCAGCCAACTGTAGCCATATCCCACCTCTACAATCATGATGTCCTTGTCGGTGTATCTTGTTTCGAGGGTCTTGATTGCCGTTTCGAGTGTGGAGATGGTGTTATGCCATATAGGATAGTAGCTCAGGCCGATGATGTCGTAATCCACGCCAGCCGACTTCATCTTGTCGTAGAAGTTGGTGAGCACGTTGGTCTGTGCGGCACGCTCGGTGTGGAGGATTATCTTGGCATCCGGACACACCTCGCGGCAAGCCTTGCCTGCCTGCTTCAGGAGAGTGGTGAAGCGGTCCCAGTTGGCATTGTTGCCTGAGTAGCATTTCTTAAGTGACGAAGCGGATGCCGTTGATGTTCCCCAAAGCATACCGTAGCTTATCTCGTTTCCCGTCTGTATAAGCTCAGGGGCGGCTCCTGCTTCCTTCATCTGCTGTAGCACGTCCTTGGTATATTCGTAGATCTTGGTGTAGAGCTGGTCATCAGTGAGGTCTTCCCATGCCTTTGGTGTCCACTGCTTTGCGGGGTCTGCCCATGTGTCGGAGTAGTGGAAGTCGAGCATCAGCTTGAATCCCGCATCCTTGATGCGCTTGCCGAGAGCCTTGACGTATTCGAGGTCCTGGCAGCAGTTGGGGTCGTTGTCAGGGAAGTCCGAGGGATTGACGTGCAGACGCACACGCATGGCATTCAAGTCCTGCTGCCTGAAGAGTTCAAGAGCTGGGCATTTGTTGCCGTCGAAGTCATAGTAAGTGGGATTACAAGCCTCATTGGAAGTGAGGTTGGAGATGTCGCCACCCACATACTTTTTTTGTGCATAAGCTGACGATGCCATCATCAGCAATGCCGCGAAGATTAGTTTAGTTGTTTTCATACGCACAATATTTTAATTCTTTAATACTTTAATTCTTTAATAGTAATTATTCAGCTGGTATAATTTTAAACACAAAGACACGAAGATACAAAGTGTTTTTCTCTGAAGGAAGATACAATGAGCAGCAAAGCTGCTTACAAAGTCCACAAAGTTTTCCCGCTGCAAGCCTTTGTGGCGACTTTCAAGTCGCTTGTTGTCTTTGTATCTGAATTAAAACTTCTTTTCTTTGTGTCTTTGTGTTCTAATATATAGAACCTGCAGAATAGTTACCTTAAATATTTTAATTCTTTAATATTTTAATTTCGCGCAGCGACTCCACCTCCTCCAGCCACATTCTTGAGCAGGCGTCGCTCGGCATACGCCAGTCGCCGCGTGGACTGAGGCTCACGCTTCCCACCTTGGGACCGTCGGGCAGACACGAACGCTTGAACTGTTGGGCGAAGAAACGGCGGAAGAAGGTGTGCATCCAGTGGAGGATAGTCTCGCGGTCGAAACAACCCGCGTCGGGATTGCTGCCGTCGAATGCCTTCTCTGCCATAAGCAGAAGGCGCGAGGGCGAGAAACCGAAGCGCAGGTAGTTGTAGAGGAAGAAATCATGAAGCACGTAAGGACCCACGAGGTCTTCCGTCTTCTGCTTGATGTTCCCGTTTTCGTCGGCTGGGATAAGTTCGGGACTTATTGGCGTGTCGATGATGTCGAACAGGGTGGCGCGGCTTGTCTCATCCACGTCATTTGATGCCACATAGCTCACGAGATGGCGGATGAGAGTCTTGGGGATGCTGGCATTCACTCCGTACATCGACATGTGGTCGCCGTTGTATGTAGCCCAACCGAGTGCAAGTTCGCTCAGGTCGCCAGTGCCGACAACCATACCGTTCACCTTGTTGGCATAGTCCATAAGTATTTGCGTGCGCTCGCGTGCCTGTCCGTTCTCGTATGTCACATCGTGTACGGAGATGTCGTGATCGATGTCCTCGAAATGCTGGGTGACGCTCTTGGCAATGGGGATTTCGAGAGAGGTGACACCCAAGGACTCCATCAGCGTGACGGCATTGTCGTGAGTGCGGTCGGTGGTGCCGAAGCCCGGCATGGTGATGCCATGGATGCCGCGGCGGTCGAGCGAAAGATAGTCAAACGTTCGCACACATACGAGCAGGGCGAGGGTAGAGTCGAGTCCGCCGCTGATGCCCACCACCACGTTCTTGCATCCCGTATGTTGGAGTCGCTTGGCAAGTCCCGACATCTGTATGTTGAGAATCTCCTCGCACGAGGCAGCCATGTCGCCCGTCTTGGGTATGAAAGGCAGTGGCTCAATGTCGCGCAGCAGGGTGAAGCCTGTGTCATTTGATGTGGCCTTACATTCGACAGTGTCGGCAATGCCATGACGCTGGGCATTGATGAAAGTGGTGTTTGAGCGTCGTTCGGCACGTATTCTGTCTATGTCAATCTGCTGAATTTCCATTTGAGGTTCGAGTGAGAATCGCCTTGCCTCGGCGAGAATCTTTCCGTTTTCCGCTATTATGGCATTGCCTCCATAAACAACGTCCTGTGTGCTCTCGCCGAATCCGCAGGATGAATAGACATATCCGCTGATGGTGCGTGCGCTCTGCTGTGCGATGAGCGAGCGCAGATAGGCATGCTTGCCTATGAGTTCGTCGCTTGCCGAGAGATTGAAGATGAGGTCTGCTCCAGCAAGTGCAAGGTTATTGCTTGGCGGCACTGGAGCCCACACGTCCTCGCATATCTCGATGCCGAACTTCACCCCGTCGATGGTGGTGAAGATTTTGGGTCGGGATGACATCACGGCAGGACTGCCAGCTATATAGACCCGACGGTCGTCGGAGAGGTCTTGTGCGGAAGCAAACCACCGTTTCTCGTAAAATTCGCTGTAGTTGGGCAGGTAAGTCTTGGGGACTATACCTATGATGCAGCCTTTGTGGAGCACCACGGCACAATTGAGCAACATCCCGTCAACAGCCACGGGCATACCTACAATAGATATGATGTCCATCTTGCGCGTGGCATTGAGCAGTGAAATAAGTGCCTCCTCAGACTTGCCGAGGAGCACGTCAGAGCGGAAAAGGTCCTGACATGTATATCCAGTTATACAAAGTTCAGGGAAGACGATAATCTCCACACCCTTGTCCTCGGCATCGGAAATCATAGCCAATATCTCGCCGACGTTGTGTTCGGTATCTGCAACCTTGACACGCGGTATCGCGGCTGCCACTGTTATATATCCGTGTTTCATAAACTTCCTATTATTTTATTGTTACCTGTGTCGCTCCATAGCCGTATTCCTGGAACGAGGCATCCTGATAGGGCATGTTCTTGAAACGATAGCGCAGCTCGTGGATGACAGCCTGGCGCAGCACGCCTTCGCCCTTGCCATGGATGAAGACAATCTTCTTGCCCTTCTGGTTCTTGTATTCGAAGATGGTGTTGCGCACCTTCTCCAACTGATAGTTGAGAATGTCGCTATTGGTCATGCCTGCGGTACTGTCGAGCAGGGCATTGATGTGGAGGTCAACCACCACGGGAGCGTCCTTGTCGTCCTTGGGTTTGGGGGCATGTGACACTGGGCGCAAGTCAGCCTTCACCTTCTGCATCATCTCCTTCTTCAGCGCCTTGGCATCGAGGACGAGAGGGCGGGGTGGCTGGTCGTTCTCGATGATAGTGTGGATGAGTGCGGGCTGCTCAAAGAAGTCGTTCTCCTCGAAGGTGTGGAGCTTGTAGAACTTCACGGGGTCGATGCGGAACTCAGAGTCTATCACCGGTTTTCTGAGGAAGGTCTTCTTGCGCTTGTATGCGATAATCTGTATGCAGATATGTTCCATTTCGGCAAGGTCCTCACGTCCGAACTCCTCGATGAAGAGTTTTGTGTTCGGGTCAACCTCGCCCGTTGAGCGGAGGTTCCAGCTGTTGCCCTCGGCAGTCATGTAGGCATAGTGCATATAGTAGTTGCAGTCGTTGACGATATATGTCTCAAAACGGGATGACGAGATGGCCTTTACGTCCATAGGCACGAAGGCGAGATAGGCGTTGAGCTTGTCGCCGCCGCGTCGTTCCTCAGCAGGAGCCTTGAAGGTGACGGGACGGTCGGCGGGATCGTAGTCGAAGTCATCGTCAGGAATCTCGATACCTTTCTTCTGAATCTTTCCCGCAACAATCTTCGAGGTATTGTAGTCCTCGTCGTCGTTCACCACCACGACATCATTGATAGGTGTAGGAATCTGGAAGCCGTCCTCATCCTCCACCAACACTATATTGTTTCCCTGGAAGCCGGCGACGATACCGCCGCCCACTTCGCTCACGAATTTCACTTTATCTCCTTTTTTCATTCTTTAATTTTTTAATCTTTTTATTTTTTTTAATCTTTTAATTCTTTAATTCTTTAGTTGAACTATAGCCCTGAAAGGGCGACATAAC
>JBJEAV010000020.1:2271-4959 GCA_051869395.1 Prevotella sp. | reverse complement strand
AGTGCCAAACTGAGTTTGACACTTTGACTTTGACACTTTGACACCTTGCGCCGTCTCGGCAAGCCGCGGGCGGGACGCCCACGCTCCCAGAGGCATCCGCACTGTTCTTTACTTCAGAAACTTGAGTTTTTAATTACTCTCTACGCTGGCCACGTCCCTAATGACTCCAATGTGACTCCAATGTGACTCCATTCATTATATATCCTTTCACTGGAGCAACACTGGAGGAACACTGGAGCAACATTTGACTCCAAAAATCCACGAAAGCGTTTCAGCGTTTCAGTGTTTCAGTTGTTTTTCCCACCGTGTCATAAGTGAAAAAAGAGTTTTATTTATATATATTAATATATATAAATAAAAAAAATTTTTTCAGAGAAATCGACCTCGCAAAAATAACTGAAACACTGAAACGCTGAAACGCTTCTAAGAAAAAAAGCCATAAAGCAAAAAAAATATAGCAAAAGATTTGGCGGTTACAAAAATATTTTGTAACTTTGCAGCCGTTAAGAAAAATTTGAAAAATAATGAATGAAAAGATACATAAGAATCCGTTTTTTGAGCAATACAAGACATTGCACGAAACAGTTCCCTTCGGCGACTTCACACTCGCCGATGTGGAGGAGGCGTTTATAGAGGGTATCAAGCGCGACGACGAGCTTATAGAGAAAATAACCAACAACCCCGAAAGGCCCACATTCGACAACACCATCATATACCGCGAGGAGGGCAAGGAACACTATTACGCAGTGCTCGACAAAGTGTCAACGGCTTTCTACAACCTCATGAGCGCCGAAACCAACGACGAGATGGACGCACTGGCGCAGAAGATACAGCCCATGCTCACCAAGCACGCCAACGACGTGAGACTCAACCCCGTGCTCTTCGAGAGAATCAAGCACGTTCACCGCCACCACCGCCGACTCACGCCCGAGGAGAAGGAGCTGCTCGAAGACGCATACCAAGGACTCGTGCGCAGCGGAGCACTGCTCGACGACGAGGGCAAGGAGAAACTCAGGCAACTGACAGAGGAAGCCGGGATGCTGTCGCTGCAGTTCTCGCAGAACATGCTGAAGGAAAACAAGGCATTCCAACTGCACATCACCGACGAGGCGCAACTCGACGGACTGCCCGAAACGGCACGAGAGGCAGCCGCACAGGCAGCCAAGGAGCAGGAAAAGCAAGGATGGGTGTTCACACTCGACTTCCCGAGCTACAACCCCTTCATGACCTACTCCACCCAACGCGAACTGCGCCGGCAGATGTATATGGCAAAGAACACCGTGGCATGCCACGGCAACAGCGAGGACAACCGCGAGATATGCAAGAGACTCATTAACCTCAGACGCGAAATCGCACAGCTGCTCGGATACAAGACCTATGCCGACTACGTGCTCGAAAGACGTATGGCAGGCAACAGGCGAAGCGTGTATAAGCTGCTCGACCAACTCATCGACGCATACAAGCCCACAGCCATCAAGGAGGTCAAGGCCATCGAGAAATATGCCCGCAAGACCGAGGGTAAGGACTTCAGGATGGAGCCGTGGGACTTCGGATTCTACAGCCACAAGCTGAAATTGGAGAAATACAATATCGACGCCGAGATGCTCAGGCCTTACCTCGAACTGAACAAGGTGATTGAAGGCGTGTTCGGCCTGGCAACAAGGCTCTACGGCATCACATTCCGCGAAAACAAGGACATCAAGGTGTATCACCCCGACGTGAAGGCATACGAGGTGTTCGACCGCGACGGTTCCTACCTGGCGGTGTTCTATGCCGACTTCCATCCCCGCAAGGGCAAGCAGAGCGGAGCCTGGATGACGGAATACCAGGGACAATTCATCGACCGCAAGGGAGTGAACGTACGCCCGCACGTCAGCGTGGTGATGAACTTCACAAAGCCCACCGACGAGAAACCGGCACTGCTCACATTAGGCGAGGTGGAGACATTCCTGCACGAGTTCGGACACTCGCTGCACGGCATGTTTGCCAACACACGGTTTGAGAGCCTGAGCGGAACCAACGTGAGATGGGACTTCGTGGAACTGCCCTCGCAATTCATGGAAAACTACGCCGTGGAAAAGGAATTCCTGCGCACCTTCGCATTCCACTATCAGACGGGAGAACCGCTGCCCGACGAACTCATCGACCGCATAGTGAAGAGCCGCAACTACAATGCCGCCTACAACTGCATGAGGCAGGTGAGCTTCGGGCTTCTCGACATGGCTTACTATACTCTGAAAGACCCGTTTGAGGAGGACATCATGGAGTTTGAGAAGAAGGCATGGGCGAAGGCGATGGTGACCGAACAGCTCCCCGACACCTGCATGACCGTGCAGTTCAGCCATATCATGGCGGGGGGATATGCCGCCGGATACTACAGCTATAAATGGGCGGAAGTGCTCGACGCCGACGCGTTCAGCGTGTTCAAGAAGCACGGCATCTTCGACCAGAAGACTGCACAGAGATTCCGCGACTGCATCCTCTCGAAGGGCGGAACGGAGCATCCGATGACTCTCTACAAGAGATTCCGTGGCGGCGAGCCGACCATCGACGCACTGCTGAAGAGGAACGGGATTAAGAGGATCACAGATTCTCACAGATGAGTATTTTAAAGTGGATTCACACAGATTTTTTTCTGTGGAAATCTGTGGATAAAGAATCTGTGATAATCAATAAAAAATTAAATTC
>JBJEAV010000020.1:0-2171 GCA_051869395.1 Prevotella sp. | reverse complement strand
AAAGAATCTGTGATAATCAATAAAAAATTAAATTCTGTGGAAATCTGTGGATAAAGAATCTGTGATAATCAATAAAAAATTAAATTCTGTGGAAATCTGTGGATAAAATTATGGACGAGAAACAAAATATGCTTGACTTGCGCTATCTGAGAATGGCGCAGATATGGGCGGAAAACAGCTATTGCAAGCGCCGACAGGTGGGGGCACTGGTGGTGAAAAACCAAATGATCATCAGCGACGGCTACAACGGCACGCCAAGCGGATTCCCCAACGTGTGCGAGGACGAGAACAATGTCACCCACCCGTATGTGCTGCACGCCGAGGCAAACGCCATCACCAAACTGGCACGCAGCTCCAACAACAGCGAGGGCAGCACGCTCTACGTCACCGACGCACCTTGTATAGAATGTTCGAAACTTATCATACAGGCAGGCATAAAGCGTGTGGTGTATGCGAGGGAATACCGGCTCAGCGACGGTATCGACCTGCTGAGGCAAGCGGGCATCAAGGTGGAATTCATACCATGTGAATAAATAATAAAATAGTAAGACTATGAGCAAAAACAGGCAAAACAAGTATATGCCGCTGATTATGGCAGTGTGCGTGGTGGTGGGAATACTCATCGGTACTTTCTACGCCAACCACTTCTCCGGCAACCGTCTGAGCATCATCAACTCAAGCAGCAACAAAATCAACAACCTGCTGCACATCATTGATGACCAGTATGTGGACACAGTCAACGTAAACCAACTGGTGGAGAAGGCAATGCCGCAGATTCTCGCCGAGCTTGACCCCCACTCCGTGTATATCAGCGCACAGGACGTGCAGGCTGCCAACGACGACCTGAAAGGCTCTTTCTCGGGCGTGGGCATCGAGTTCACCATACGCCAGGACACCATCCGTGTGCAGAACGTCATCAGCAACGGTCCTGCCGAGAGGGCGGGACTTATCGCCGGAGACAAAATCGTGAGCGTTGACGGCAAGACCTTCGTGGGCAAGGAGGTGACAAACCAGGAGGCTATGCGACGGCTGAAGGGTCCCAAGGACACCAAGGTGAAATTAGGCATCATCAGATACGGCGAAAAGAAGGTGAAGGAATTCACCGTCACTCGTGGCGAGATTCCGCAGAAGAGCATCACATCGACATATATGATAGATGACGAGACGGGATACATCAAGGTGAAGAACTTCGGCGAGAACACTTATCCCGAACTGCTCATCGCACTGGCAAAACTGTCGCAGGAGGGCGTGGAAAACCTCGTCATCGACCTGCGCGGCAATCTCGGCGGCTACCTCGCCTCGGCAGTGCAGATGGCAAACGAGTTTCTGCCAAAGGGAAAGCTCATCGTATATACACAGGGAAGGAAGTCGCCACGTCAGGAATACCGCAGCGACGGACGCGGATCCTACCAGCACATCCCGCTCGTGGTGCTCATCGACGAGGCATCTGCCTCTTCATCAGAGATTTTCGCCGGTGCCATGCAGGACAACGACCGCGCCACCATCATAGGCAGACGCTCATTCGGCAAGGGACTTGTGCAGCAGCCAATGCCTTTCAACGACGGTTCAATGATACGTCTCACCATCGCCCGCTACTACACCCCATCGGGCAGGTGCATACAGAAACCCTATACCATGGGCGACGAGAAAAGCTATGAGGAGGACTTGCTCGAGAGATACCAGCACGGCGAATTCTTCTCGCAGGACAGCATCCGACACTCGGGCAAGGCTTACCACACATCCATAGGCAGGGTGGTATATGGCGGCGGCGGCATCACTCCCGACATATTCATCCCCGAGGACACCACCAATGTCACCTCATATTACAAAGAGGCATCGATGTCGGGACTTATCCTGCAATTTGCATTCAACTACACCGACAACAACCGTCAGAAAATGAACGGGTTCACAGAGATGAAAGAGTTGTCGGCTTATCTCGTAAAGCAGAACACGGTGGAGAAATTCGCCGAGTTTGCCAACAAGAACGGGCTCAAGCGCCGCAACCTCATGATAAAGAAGTCGCATAAGCTGCTTGAGAGATATATCAACAGCCGCATCATCTACAACATGCTCAACGACGAGGCTTGGACGCAATATCTCAACCAGGACGACCCTGCCATAGCCAAGACGCTCGACGTGTTCAGGCGCAAGGCGGCATTCCCGAAGAAGGA
>JBJEAV010000019.1:3199-4973 GCA_051869395.1 Prevotella sp. | reverse complement strand
TCGCCCTTTCAGGGCTGCTGCGCCCGAATCGCCCTTTCAGGGTGTTCCTGTCAACTCTACGGGGCTAATAATTTGCGGGAGGGAAGTTTATTTATATTTTGTATAAATTACACGCTCTTTCCGAAAGTTTGACGCAAGTCATACGAAAGGCTTGATTTATAACGGATTTCAAATACGGCAAACCGCTTTTGACGATTCATTCGCCAAAAGCGGTTTTGCTTTATAAGAAGCTGATACCCAAAAGGTTTGAATTTTGCAAGTGTCTCTTTTACAACCCTTGTCCGTGAAACATCCTAACGTGCCTTTAATTAGGTAGTTAGGTGTGTGTGCAAACCAATGGCTAAAATATGTGAATTTGCATAATTCAAAAAAAAGTGCGAACTTTGCATCCGAATTTTAATATAAACGACAAGTCAATGATAGAATCTCATAAAGCACTTTGGGACAAATGCCTAACCTTGATTAAGGACAATGTCACTGAGCAGCAATATAATACGTGGTTTTCGCCCATCGTCTTCGAGTCTTTCTCCGAGAAGGACAGGACGCTTTTGGTGCAGGTTCCAAGTCCGTATGTTTACGAGTACTTGGAAGAGTACTATATTGGCTTGTTGAGCAAGGTTCTCACGCGCTGTTTCGGCAATGGCGTAAGGCTCACCTATCGCATAGTGGCTGACAAGACACACGGTCTCACCACCGATGTGCAGGCCAACGATGCCGTGGATATCGAACGTCCCCAGCCCACTGCCCGTGGCAACAAGTCGCCTTCGCCTTTGGATGCCGCCGTGCCGCAGGACCTCAATCCGCAGCTCAATCCCAAGCATACATTCAACAACTTCATAGAGGGCTTCAGCAATAAGCTCCCCCGCACTATCGGCATGTCTATTGCCGAGCATCCGGGCAAATCCACATTTAATCCTTTTTATATGTATGGCCCCTCGGGATGCGGCAAGACTCACCTCATCAATGCCATCGGAGTGAGGTGCAAGGAACTTTATCCCCAGAAGCGTGTGCTCTATGTCAGTGCGCGCCTCTTTCAGGTGCAGTTTACTGATGCCGTGCGTCAGAACACCACCAATGATTTCATCAACTTCTATCAGAGCATCGACGTGCTCATCGTTGACGATATCCAGGAGTGGGCTACGGCAACCAAGACGCTCGACACCTTCTTCCATATCTTCAATCATCTCTTCCGCAACGGCAAGCAGATTATCCTCGCCAGCGACCGTCCGCCGGTTGACCTGCAGGGTATGAAAGACCGCTTGCTCACCCGCTTCTCCTGCGGACTTATAGCCGAGATGGAGAAACCCAATGTGGAGCTTTGTGTGGATATCATGAAGAGCAAGTGCCGTCGCGACGGACTTAAGATACCCGAGGATGTCATCCGCTTTATCGCCAGCACCGCCAACGGCAGTGTGCGCGACCTTCAGGGTGTCATCAACTCGCTGCTTGCTTATTCCGTTGTTTATAATAGTAACATAGACATGCGTCTTGCCGAGCGTGTCATCAAGCGTGCGGTGAAGATTGACAATCATCCCCTCACCGTGGATGATATTCTGGAGAAGGTGTGCAATCATTATAATGTCACCCAGCAGAATGTATTCAGCCGTAGCCGCAAGCGCGACTATGTCCTTGTGCGTCAGATTTCGATGTATCTCGCCCAGAAATACACCAAGATGCCTGCCTCGCGCATAGGTCAGCTCATTGGAAACCGCGACCATTCCACGGTAATCCATTCATGTACGGCAGTGGAAAACCGCCTGAAGGTTGACAAGGC
>JBJEAV010000019.1:0-3099 GCA_051869395.1 Prevotella sp. | reverse complement strand
AAGAATTAAAGAATTAAAATATTAAAGTTCGTTTGCGGTTGTGATGCGCAAACGAACTTTAATTCTTTAATATTTTAATATTTTAATTTCGAGTTTTGAGCATCAAAACTCGACACTCGCTCCTGCCATTACCCATGTTCCTGGCTGTGGAATATTTCCATAGTCCACGTATGTCTTGTCAAACAGGTTATTGGCTTCTATATATAGCTGGTACTTAGGCTCGTTCCACGACAAGCGTGCATCCACGATAGAGTAGGGCTTATATGGGCATACATTGCCATCCACATCACTGTATGTTCCCATACGGTCCTGGTGCCTGTAGTTGATGCCGAGGTCAAGCCCCTTCCATATATGCAGTTGCAGGTTACCCACCAACTTGTGGCGCAGATACTCCAAAGTGTATTTGCTCTGAATGCCCTCAACCTCCTTCTGGTCTTGGTCGAGATAGGTGTAGCTAATGTTAAATGATTTCAGAATGTTCTGCCCTGGCAGAATGCACTTGAAGTCAAACGCCAAGTTGGCCTGTACACCGAGCGTGTTTATCTTCGTGAAGTTTACGGACTTCCATATCGCATCCTCACCTTCCTTGGTGTCAAGAATCCAGTCGATGATGTTCTTGCTGTGGTTGTAGAACACGTTTGCCGATGCCGTAACACCTCCGCGGGCATACTTGATGCCGCCTTCCACTGCCGCTAACTCCTCGGGTTTCAGGTATTTGTCAGCCTTATGGCCTCCCACCGAATAATATAGCTCAGTCACTGATGGCATTCTCAGCGATGTGTTGTAGGAGGCATACACTTTCCAGTCATTGCCTATCCTGTAGCTCACATCCACTCCCGGATACACCTTCATGCTCATGTTGTTCCATGAGTTCTTCACCGCCACAAGTCCTGCCGACAAGGTGAATCTCTCCAATATAATATTGTGTTCCAACATAAAGCTGATGTTAGTGCGGTTCAGCCCGTACTCATACATACGGTCGGTGCCGCTGATGTGCTTGGGTTCGCCGAGCGGTTCACCGAGGTTTCCGCTCACGAGGTCCTCGTTTCTCAGTTCCGCACCGATGGCAGTGCGTCCTAAGATCCAGTCGAAGTATCCGTTGAGGTTCACGCCGAACACATCCGTGCGGTGATAATTAAAAGGATATTTGTCGGCAGCTCCGCGGAAGAGTTCGAATCTGTCCTCGTTGTGGTTCCAGTAGATTGACGGTTTCAGGTGGAACCTTCCGTTCTTGTTCTCTGCCTGGATTGCCGTGTAGGTCTTGAGCGTGTGCTCATACTGGTCGTCCCATTTCACGCCGTAGAACGTGTTCGAGCCCCAGTCCTTCGCCGACAGTCCCGCGTGCCATTTCACCAGCACGTCCTCGTCGCTGTAGTTACCCTGATAGAACACCTTTCCGCCCTTGTAGTCGGCGTTCAGGCCTCCCGCCTTGTTGCGGCTGTAACCGTCTGAGCGTGTGTAGCCACCAGATAGCTGGTTGTTCCAGTAGCCCGACTTCACGTTGGCCCTTGCTCCTGCCGACAGATAGCCGTAGCTTCCGCCTTCCACGTGAGCCGACGCACTGCTCTTCTCCCTTGGACGTGTCACGATGTTTATGGCTCCCACGAGCGACGATGTGCCATACACACGTCCTGCGGGACCCTCGAGCACCTCGATGCGCTCAATCTCACTGATGTCAACGGGAAAGTCAAAGGCGTTGTGTCCGCTTTGCGGGTCACAGATGTTGATACCGTTAAGTAGGATTGCGATTTGCTCGTAGTTGCCTCCACGGATGCTGACGTCGGTCTGCGCTCCAATCGGTCCACGCTGGCGGACATCCACTCCTGCGGCGTATTTCAGCAAATCATTAACACTTTGCACCGGCGCAGCCTGAATGTCGCTGCGTTCCAGTACAGTTACCATTCTCGCGGCCTGGTTGCGGGTCATAGGTGCTCTCGAACCCATGACGTTCACCTCTTCGAGAGTCATCTCGCGGTCGGTCTTGGTGGCGATGCTGTCGGCGGTCACGGGCTTTACGCTCACACTCTCGGCACTTGCATACGTCAGTGTGGCTACGCTCAGCGTGCTGATGATCACCTCACGTCCAAGACAGGCAAACAGCGAGTAACCCTTGCGTCCAAATCTCTTGAACACAATCACTCCAGGCTTCCTTCTTGAATTGTTTTTGTACATTCTTTTTGTTACTAAAGTTAAAAATCGGGTGCAAAGGTACAATTTTTCTTCCAAATGTGCAAGTATTTCAGTTTTTTTTCTTAACTTTGCAACCGACTCCAACCGCCTGTGCCGATTTAGCCGTGCTTCAGCAGCAATGCTGATGCCGATGCGAGGGTGGGTGGGAAAGGAGTCATGACATAATATAGGCGTTTACACGGCGCTCTGTTTGAGACACACTGGAATCTTGCAAACTCCAAATATCAAAGTCTTGAACTTAGCAACGGTAGATGCCCCGGGTGTGATGTATCACTACCCAATGGGATGTTATGCAAGCCATCATTGCATAATAACCATTGGTTGTGTCTTCATATCGGCGTGGGCTTCTGGCGTTGTCTGTTCAACTTTGATAGGCAATGCAAGAGCCTCAGTGTGTGGAACGGACAACCGACGATTCCACGCTTTTTTTGTGCCATAATGTTGTCTGACAATTGAATTAATAATGAGGAAAGTCTATATAAAGAACAGGGACGAGCTTATCGTGCTGCATCCCGACTCAGTGGCATATATGCTTGCCGACGGCAATTACACCAAGATTGTGTATATCAGCGGAGTGCAGGTGGTGCTCACCATGGGCATCTCCAAGGTGGAGCAGCTCTTCGCCGAGTCCATCGACTCCGACAACACCTGCGAGTTCGTAAGGCTTGGCCGCAGCCTGGTCATCAACCAGAACTTCCTTCACCACATCAACGTGGCGAAGCAGAAACTCACCCTCTTCGACGGCAACAAGAACACCCTCTCGCTCCAGCTCCCCAAGCAGCTGCTGAAAACCTACAAGGCGGAACTCACCGAGGAGTAGGGGGTATAATACTCAAGTTCTTTACTTCAGAAAACCCGCTATAATTCCAGAATTTCTTCCTCGGTCAGGCCTGTAGCTTTTTGGATGTC
>JBJEAV010000018.1:0-4976 GCA_051869395.1 Prevotella sp. | reverse complement strand
TGTTGGGGTTGTAAAGGCGGTACATCGGGGTCGTCTTCACGGTAGGCTTGGGGGTAGCAGTGGGTTTGGCGGTGGGCTTTGTCTCGCTGTTCTCTTCTTCGTTGAGGTAATAGATTCGATCGTAGGTAATATAATCCTTGCACGAAGCGGAAATCTTTTCCCACTCTGCCTTTGTTCCTGAATAGTAAATCGTTCCGAAGTCGGTCAGATTAAATCCCCGGGATTCAATGGTCTTCAAGCTATGGGGAAGGTACAAATTTTCACAGCTGTCCATGCCAAAGGCTTTATAGCCAATTACTTCAACGCCTTCCTCAATGGTGAGGGAATGAACCTGTTCCTCATTGGCAATTTCACATATACTGGAACCCGCCACAACGCCGAACACGGGGAAGCCATCCATCTCGGCGGGGACCACAATATCCTCCGTCTGTCCATAGTATTCGTCAGCAATTGCACGGCCATCGGCGTCAATGGAGTAGCTCCAATCCCCGGAAAGGTAACTGCTCACAAAGTTGACGCGAATCCGTTCACCTGTGGAAACCGTAAAATCAATCTGAACATTCAGTTCCTCATCCTCAGGGAACGAATCGCCGCCAAAAATAATGGCCGCACCGTTGGCGTATCCACCATCGGAGAGGCGGAACCAAGGCCCCGTCTGTGCCTTTTCCTGATACTGAATCGTGCGCCCGTCCGATGCCCTAACGGCCTGCACAGTAATGTCCGACACATTATGGTATGGAACCATCAGCGTCCGGGTCCCAACGTTGAACATCCTGGGAGTGTTCTGAGCAGGCCATGCCACATATCCGCCGTTGATGCCCGCAGTGGCCGGCCGGGATCCGTCACTTATCAGCGCTGCGGAGATTTTCCCCACCTTGCCAAAACCAATCGCACCCATGCAGGGCGAGAGAATCCATCTGCGGTGTCCGCAAGAAGGGGTTTCGTTATCGTCGAGATACTGCCGGATGCTGTCCGCAATGTTGGTACATCCCAGAGCAAGGTTGGAAGATGTCGCGCCGTTGTAGCCTTTCCGGTAAAAGTCATCAGGCATTTCTTCCAATTTTTCGGGAGTATGGGTCAGGGTTCCATTGGCTGCATTCACAGCACAGGCGTACTGTGCCAGCTCATTGTACCCGCTTTCCAGCTTCACTTCATCAACACCAGCCACATAGCGGGCAAAATTTGTCAGGTCCAGCGCCCGCTGCAGATCATCCTCCCGAACCTCGCCGGGCGTGGTGTAGCCGGTCAGATCAGCATCCGTCACCATTTGCGTCTCAGTAATGTAATCCGGAACCCAGCGATGCAATGCAGCGACAACCTCTTCCTGCATCCGTCCGGTAAGGGTTATTGTCTGATCTGGTTCTTTTTCCTCCGCCAGGCAAGGCACTGCTGCGGCCAGAAAAAAGGTCGCAACAAGCAAACAAGATACAATCCGTTTCAACGTGCAAATCCTCCTTTGTCTGCTCCAGTCTTCCTATACAAAACCCGCGCAGCCGGAAGTGTTTCCGTTGGCTGCGCAGGGGTTTCTCAATTCCGCGTGCCATACCAGGCAGCCCTTCATAATTCCAGATGAGAAGACGGGCGAGGGCGTCCCGTCAATCGGTGGTTCGGGGTACCGAGTGAAAAGGTCCTCGGGTTTTACTTCAGTGTGCCGTACCAGGCCAGGCCTTCATAGTTCCAGCCGAGGGCAACAAGATTGTCACGCTCTTCCTCGCTGCTGGTATAGTGGTGGCTGCCGCAGTCGGCGTTGGGATTGTAGAGGCGGAACTGCGGCACATTGCCGCCGGAATTCCAGCAGACGCCTTCGTACTGCCAGCCGATGGCTTTCAGATTCTCTACTTCCTGCTGCGACATGGTGTAATGGTGGTCGCCCGAATTGGGATTGAACATACGGTACACCGGCGTGCCGGTGTTGGTGGGCGCATTCCAGGCCACACCCTCATAGTTCCAGCCAAGGCCGCTCAGGTTGTCCCGTTCTTCTATGCTTCCGGTATAGAAGTGCTCGCCGCTGTTGGGGTTGTAAAGGCGGTACATCGGGGTCGTCTTCACGGTAGGCTTGGGGGTTGCAGTGGGTTTGGCCGTTGGGGTTGCCGTTGGGGTAGCGGTCGGTGTCGCGGTGGGTTTGGCGGTTGGCTTCGCCGTTGGGGTGGCGGTGGGCTTGGTAGTCGGCTTGGCGGTGGGGGTGGTTTCCGGGGTTGGAGTCGGTTGTGCTGGGGGCAAAGCGGTAATGGTAACGTCACATGTTGCCTGCAAGCCATCGCACAGCACTGTGACCGTAGCTTGCCCTGCTGCGAGAGCGGTAACCGTACCTTCATCCACGGTCGCAACATCCGGGTCGCTGCTGATCCAGATAAGATCTGTAAAGTCCGCATTCAACGGAGTTATCTCAGCCTGAAGAATAAAGCTGTCATTTTCTTCCAGCGTCAATTCCGTTTTGCTGATCGTCAGACCGGAAACAGAAATATATTTTTCCCCTGTTTCCTGAAGCTGTCCCTGAATTTCCTCGCCGTCTTCCTGATCAGCCTGTACGGTGTAGGTATTGTCATCAACATCTAGGTGAATGCTTCCGCCGGACTTCAAAAAGATTCCAGCGGCCTTTTCTGCTGTTTCCTTTTCCTGAGATGCCACCGTAATATCTATGGTTCCCGCTTTCGTTGCAACGGCCTGAACGGTGAATCCATCGCTGTCATTCAGATACACTGCCTTCTTATAGTCTCCGCTGGACGGGCAGTATTTGCAGACGAACCTTCCGTATTCATTGGTTTCATCGCACTCCTGACCGTCGTACAGCGTATAAATCAGGGTGTCCCCGCGATATACATTCAGATCAACAGGACATTCAATCACAACTTTTTTGGCAAAGAAATGCGTCCCCCCAACCTGGTCGGCATTTTCCAGTCCAAAATAGCAATTGTTGTTCAGATAGGACAGGGTATCTTTAATAAAAGCTTTTTTGTCATCTACGGTTTTTCCAATGTTAAAGAAATTGAATCCATTTTTAATTAAAAGATTCATTAAATCACTGGTTTCCAACAAATCGTAATATGCTTTTTCTCCCTGTTCACGAAGCTCAAACAAAAGCTGGTAGGTGTCAAAGAAATTCCATGCATGGTCTACGGTGGGATTCTCGCGGAAGGTCCTTGCGTTGTTAAGCAAGTTGTTTTTGTAATACCGCTCCAACGCAGCATATGCTTCCACACAAGATGCCTGTTTGACAAACCCTCCGATTCCCGTTGCCAGATCAACGCAGAAGGCCCCCAGCTTAATGGTGGCTGCTGCATCGCCCAATGATGTCATATTGTTGTTAATCCATGTGAATTTTTGGGACAATGTATCCTTTATTTTTTCTTTGGCCTTACCGCTGAGGTCAAACGTGTCACTGTCCGCGACTTCAGAAAAAATCTGTTTAACAATCTCATAGAATGGGGTAGCATATTGGTCTTCAAGTTCTATTTTCAGTTTTGATGCAGCGACAACCAGGCCGTAAGGCAGAACATCTTTGCCATCGATAATACTCTGTAAAAAGTTATTGTATTTATTCAGTTCCTCCAGTTCGGTCTCAAGATTGATGAGCATTTCCAGATCACCGACTGTATCTGCCCATACCGTGAAAATGGTACCCGAAACGTCCAGTAGTTTGGAGATTTCCCGATACCCCTTCACATGATATTCCATTGTTGTTTTGCCGGTCTGATGTTTGTAGGTTTCTGTGAAGTGTTCCAGCGCTTTATGATATTCATCTGACGTTTTGGCATTAGATATTTCGGTAAGGATGGTTTGATACGTTTCGTCATCAAAAATCTCTACTGCTCCTTCTACTATTTTTTTCCCATTGTTGAGTTGGGTTTGAAAATCTGTTACAATAGAAAAATCCATTGCTTCCCCGGAGTCCATAAACTGAAGAAGCATCTTTTTGTAGTTTGTAATCGTCTGGTCTTCCTGGGTAATCCATACTTCTGGATCAAGTATCTGTGCAACTGTATTATTATTAAAAATCCAGTCGTCTGCTATCAGAAGCCCACGGGTAGCAATGCCTTCCGCAGTATCATTTAGCCAATCTTCATATTGACAACTTAAATACACTTCATCATTTGTCAAAAAGTCAAATGCATTTTGTGCTTCAGTGGCATCGTGTAGATACTGGATTCCTTCATTGGCATCAGAAAAGCCGCATTGTGTGAAGAAAGAGTTCATCACCTTCAGATACTGCTCGGGGGATGCATTTTTTTCTTGAAGTTTTTCTGTCAAAACCCCAAAATACGTTCTTTCACTGGTAACGGCATCATCCGTGTACAGTGTGACTTTTTTCAAAACTTCCTGATCTACACCAGTAATATTCTGTGGAACACCCTGCCCCGGTCTGGTGCAATTGTAGTGCCAGGTGGCGGAAGTGAGGTAAACGTTGTTACCAATGCTGATCTTTGTTCGATTCGATTCGCTGCCGGAATAGTACACATCGGTCAGGCTGCTGCAGCCAGCGAACGCTTCCCCACCGATGCTCGTCACACTGACCGGGATTGTAACGCTCGTCAAGCTGCTGCAGTACGCGAACGCAGCGTACCCGATGCTCGTCACACCTTTCAGGATTGTGACGCTTGTCAGGCTGCTGCACTTATAGAACACATTGTTAGCGATGCTCGTCACACTGCCCGGAATTGTCATGCTCGTCAGGCTGCTGCAGTCAGAGAATGTACTGACCCCGATGCTCGTCACGCTGCCCGGGATTGTGACGCTCGTCAGGCTGCTGCAGCCACGGAATGCAGCGTCCCCGATGCTCGTCACACCGTCACAGATTGTGGCGCTCGACAGACTGCTGCAGTAATAGAACGCACCGTCCCCGATGCTCGTCACCCGGTATCCATCGATTGTTTCCGGGATCACCAATGCACCGCTGGCGCTTGTGTTACAATCTGTAATCGTACAGGTCGCCCCATCGCTGTTGACCGTATAGGTCAGGTCGCCATAGGTTCCTGCCG
>JBJEAV010000017.1:1796-4979 GCA_051869395.1 Prevotella sp. | reverse complement strand
GGAGATAAGGGGAGTAAAAAGGAGATAAGGGGAGTAAAAAGGAGATAAGGGGAGTAAAAAGGAGATAAAAGACAATTGTATTTATCACTATAACATACGTCCCTTATCTCCCCTTATCTCCCCTTATCTCCCCTTATCTCCCCTTATCTCCCCTTAATAAATAACTAGAAAACATAATTATCTTTAATTAATAAGGTCAATCAAGTTTTTTTATGTAAATTTGTAGGCTGAATGATGCAAGATTTACAATAAATGGCGCATTATCTCAATAAAAAAGTACGATTAAAGATAATTATGGCGTATGAAAAAGATACTGACTATTCTCTTGGCAGGACTTATGTTCCTACCTCTCGCATTAGATGCGCAAAACTATTCTTCGTTGTGGAAACAGGTGAAAGCTGCACAGGACAAGGACCTGCCGCAGACGGAATATGACCTGCTTGTACAGATAGCGGACAAGGCTGAGGCAGAAAATGCCTACGGACAACTGCTTAAGGCAAGGGTGCAAGCACTTAACGCCCTCGTCAACATCAATCCCGACTCACTTATGCCTGCCATAAAAAGGATTGAGGCATCGTATAACAATACTGGCGACAAGGCGATGAAGTCGGTTTATGCAGCCATTCTGTATAAACTATACGACGGACAAGGAAAACAGTACAACGGGCAGGAAAGACAGGACGAGGAACAAGATTCCGAAGCCAAGGCAATAATGTATCGCAAGGCTGCAATCAGCGACGTGCCTCTTCTTGCCAAGACCAAGGCTGGACAGTTCTCCCCACTCGTTATTGAAGGTGCTAACGCCAATATCTTCGGAGGTGACCTGTTGAGCGTCATAGGAAATGAGACAGAACAGTATCTGCCTCTTTATGAGTATTATAACAAGAATGGCAACCGCCGTGCGGCATGTATTTCCGCTTTGAAATACGTGCAAAAGGAAATCAAGGAGAATACTGGACAATATGCAGTGAGGAAATCCCAATTAGTTTTCGCACTCGACTCAATACTCCATGTCTATGAGGACCTTGACGTGGCTGGTGAGGTGGCAATGGCAAGATACGACGCCATGAGCAAATGCAAGGATGTAACCACCGAAGAGCTGATTGGTTATATTCATTACGCTCTCGACAAATGGGGAGAATGGCAAGGTATGGGTCACCTCAGAAATGCCGAAAGGACTCTCACCCGCTCTATGTTTACGGCTGAGGTGCCAAGCAGCGTATTAAGGTCGGGAATGGATGTTTGGGCTACCCTCAAGAATGTCAGAAACGTCAATACCGTTACCATGAACATATATAGTGTGGATATTGACGGAAAAAGGAACTATTCTCCTGAAAACGCAAATGACTACAAGTTCATCAAGTCAAGGATGAGTGATTATCCCGTACAGACCAAGACAGCCAATTTCGGCGGAATACCGAATTATGAGATAATAAAGAAAGACTCCATCAAGATTGATGCCCTGCCAAAGGGAGCATATCTCGTGGAGTTCTCAACAAACCCAGCCACCGAGGTCAAAAGGAATATACTGTGGATAAGCGACTTAACTACCATCACTCAGTCACTGCCAGGTAATAAGATCAAGTTCGTAGTGGTCAATTCCACCACTGGACAACCCGTTGGCGGTGCAAAGATTGACGTCAGCACATACTCGTCCAAGGACAAGTCAGCGACTCTCACATGCGACACCAACGGCGAGGTGATCTATCAACTGCCAAGCAAATCCTCCCTGAAATACTACACATACACCGACAATGACAAGGCTTGCCTTAACTGCTCGGTGTGGAGCGGTTTCAATTATAATGACTATGAAGGAAAGGAAGAGGAAAACGTTAGCATCTTCACTGACAGGGGCATTTACCGTCCCGGACAGAAGGTGAAGGTGGCTGCAATAGTGTATGCCAAGGAGTCATGGACCAAGGCTCATTCATTAGAAGGCAAGAGCTTGACTCTCGTACTGCGCGACACCAACAACAACATTGTTGACGAGCAGGAGGCAACGACTGACAAATACGGCACCCTGAGTGTTGAATTCAACCTGCCGGAGAGCGGTATGTCGGGTTCGTATTACATCTGGGCGGGAGGACATATTAAAAGAATACGTGTGGAGGAATACAAGCGACCGACATTCAAGGTGGAATTCCCAACTGTCAACACCAAGTATCAGAGCGGTGACACACTGAGCGTTAAGGCTAAGGCATTGTCATACGCAGGAGTACCGGTGCAAGGGGCAAAGGTGAAATACCGTGTGGTGCGCCGACCGTCCCTTTGGTGGTCACCTTGGTACAGCAAGCATGTCGAAAACAAGATTACAGAAGAGGAAACCATCACCGACGGTGACGGTCTTTTCGACGTGTCCATCCCGCTGATACTCACTGATGACGGTAATAACAGGATGTTCTACAACTTCGTAGTGGAAGCCGACGTGACGGATATCAGCGGCGAGACTCACAATGGCGAGATGGTTATCCCTCTCGGCAACCGCCCAACAGCCATAAGCAGCAGCGTCGCTGAAAAAGAGTTAGGTGACAGTCTCAAGAGTGTAACCGTCTATCTAAAGAACCAAGCTGGTATAGATGTCAACACTCCCGTGAGAATGAGAATCGACGAAGGCGAATGGCTTGAGGGACGCACGATGACTCCTATCCAGCTGCCTTCGCGACTGGCATCGGGCAAGCACTCTCTGTATGCCCTCTGCGACAGTGACACCCTGAGACAGGAGTTCATCGTGTTCAACCTCGACGACAAGACCCCATGCACTGACACCGACGAGTGGTTCTATGTATCTGCCGACCACTTTGCCGACAATAACAGTTTAGTGACATTGCAGGCAGGTTCATCAAGGGAGAACATACATGTTGTATATAGCATAATATCAGGCAACAAGGTGCTGGAGAGCGGACGCGAGAATATCAGCAATGCACTTATCAACCGCACGTTCAGATACAAGGAGGCTTATGGCAACGGACTTCTGCTCACCTACGCATGGGTAAAGGACGGTGTGTTGCATAACTTATCGCAGACAATCCAAAGACCTGTTCCCGACAACAAGCTCCAGATGAAATGGACAACGTTCCGAGACAGGTTAGTGCCGGGACAGAGCGAACAGTGGACAATGAGCATACTTGACACCAAAGGCAAACCGGCTGACGCACAGTTGATGGCAACCCTTTATGATGCCTC
>JBJEAV010000017.1:0-1696 GCA_051869395.1 Prevotella sp. | reverse complement strand
GACAAGGGAGTCAAGACGGTCAACATCGACAAGTTGTTCCCCGTAAAGGACAATACCGCCAAACTGACCGTGGAATATACCAACAATCCCACATGGATGATGGTTCAGTCGCTGCCGTCCATAGGTTCGGCACGCGACAACAACGCCATCGCCCAAAGCACCGTATTATATGCAAATGTTCTTGGAAGACATATCGCGGAAAGCAACCCGCGTATTCGCTCCGTATTCAACCTTTGGAAGGATGAGGCTCGCAACGGAGGTGAGTCGCTGCAAAGCAGTCTCAGCCGCAATGCAGAACTGAAAGACTTGCTGCTCAGCGAAACTCCATGGATGACTGCCGCCGACAAGGAAGAGGACATGAAACGCTCGCTCGGCGACTTCTTTGACGACAACACCATGAATGCCCGTATATCATCTGCCGTTGACAAACTGTCGAAACTGCAGAACGCTGACGGTTCGTGGAGCTGGTGGAAAGGCATGAACGGTTCTGCATACATGACCGCACAGATTCTACAGACTCTCGCGCGTATGGAATTCATGACTGGCGAAAATGCCGACACCAAGGAGATGAAGGCTTCTGCCGCCACATTCCTCGACAAAGAGATTGTCAAGGATGTAAAGGAGATGAAGAAGAGCAAACTGCAATATTTCTCGTCAATACATCTGCAGTATCTATATACCAATGCCATCTCTGACCGCAAAATGCAAGGTGAGACGAAGGCAGCTTCCGACTATCTCATATCACTTATGAAGAAGGAAATAAAGAACCAGACGATTTACGAGAAGGCTATGACGGCTGTCATCCTCGCCCGTAACGGCGAGAGGAAACTGGCTGCCGAATATGTTAGAAGTCTCAAGGAATACACCACATATAAAGAGGATATGGGAAGGTACTTCGAAACACAACGCGCCTCTTACTCATGGTGCGACTACCGTATTCCCACCCAGGTGGCTGCCATCGAGGCCATCTCGCTTGTAGCTCCCAACGACAAGCAGACCATAACTGAAATGCAACGCTGGCTGCTTCAGGAGAAGCGCGGACAGATGTGGGACACTCCCATTAACAGTGTGAATGGAGTTTTCGCTTTCCTTATGTCATCCACGGATATGCTGGCACCAAAGGACGAGACAGTTATATCCTTAGACGGCAAACAGCTTGATATGCCGAAGGCTACTGCCGGCATGGGATATGTAAAGACTGCAACCAAGGTGGACAAGAAGATGAAAACCGTTTCGTTCAACAAGCCTTCCGAAGGCACGTCTTGGGGTGCTGTATATGCCCAGTATATGGAGAAATCCACTGATGTCAGAAAGAGCAGTGAGGGACTGAGCGTAAAACGGGAGATTATTCTTCCCGAAGACGGTCTGAAGGTTGGAGCGAAGGTAAAGGTGAGAATCACTGTCACATCTGACCGCGACCTCGATTTCGTGGAGATTGTTGACCGCCGCGCAGCCTGTATGCAGCCAGTGGAACAGCTCACTGGTTACAGAAACGGTGCATACTGCTCTCCAAAAGACAATACCACCAATTACTATCTCAACATATTGCCCAAAGGCAAACGTGTGATAGAGACAGAATATTATATCGACCGCACCGGCACCTACCAAACCGGCACATGCTCTGCACAATGTGCATACAGCCCTGAGTTCCGTGCTACCGTAGGCGGGGAGGAGCTGGTAATTAAGAATGAAGAAT
>JBJEAV010000016.1:0-5058 GCA_051869395.1 Prevotella sp. | reverse complement strand
TTATTTAGTTAAAGCAGCTCTCTCCGTGCTCGTAGATGTCGAGACCTTCTTCCTCGATTCTCTTATCTACTCTCAGACCTGCAATCTTCTTGATACCGAAGAACAATACCACACCTGCTACGGCTGCCCATGCGTCGATGGCGAGAACACCGAGACACTGTGCTCCGAAGAAACCGAAACCGCCACCGTAGAAAGCACCGCCGTCGAGGGCGAACAAACCGGTCATGATGGTTCCGAAGATACCGCATACACCGTGTACTGAGCTGGCACCAACAGGGTCGTCAACGTGAAGCTTGGTGTCGATGAACTCGATGGAGAACACAAGTATGATACCTGCCAACAGTCCGATGATGGCTGCACCGAGCGGGCTTACGAGGTCACATCCTGCTGTGATTGCCACCAGTCCTGCGAGCACACCGTTGAGGGTGAGTGAGAATGAAGGCTTGCCATACTTTATCCATGATGTGAACATTGTGCCGATACCACCTGCGGCAGCTGCGAGGTTGGTGGTAAGGAACACGTGAGAGATGGCAACGCGGTTGACCTCGCCAGAGGCTGCGAGCTGAGAACCGGGGTTGAATCCGAACCAGCCGAACCACAGGATGAACACACCGAGGGAAGCTGTCAAAAGGTTGTGACCGGGAATGGCACGGCTCTTTCCGTCCTTGCCATACTTGCCGATACGTGGACCGAGGGCTATGGCACCCACGAAAGCCAAGACACCACCAACGCTGTGAACGATAGCAGAACCGGCGAAGTCGTGGAATGTGGCACCGAAGGTGTTCATCATGAACGAGCCATCCTCGCCATTCATAAGCCAGCCGCCTCCCCATGTCCAGTGACCTGAGATAGGATAAATCAGCAGTGATATGAACAATGAGTAAATACAATACATAGAGAACTTGGTGCGCTCAGCCATTGCTCCCGAAACGATTGTGGCGGCAGTGGCGCAGAACACAGTCTGGAAAATCAGGAAACCCTCTACAGGGAGGTCGCTCTCATAGAAAGAGAAATCGCCGAAGTGGGGCATTCCGATAAATCCCTCGCCGTTGCTTCCGAACATGAATCCGAATCCGAGCAACCAGAAGAGGATTGATCCGAACATGAAATCCACGAAGTTCTTGAACAATATGTTAGCTGTGTTCTTGCTACGTGTAAAACCAGCCTCACAGAGGGCGAAACCAGGCTGCATAAAGAACACCAGCATTGCTGCGAGCAGCATCCATACGGTATCCACAGAAAGTGACAAATCTGCCACGGGATCTGTTGCTAAAAATATACTTGTCATAATCGTATTCCTTTCTCAAAATTTTGTGCTTTGTTGTGTTGTCCTTAATCTTTCAATCTTTCAATTTTTCAATTTTTCAATTTTTCAATCTTTCAATCTACTTCTCCTGCTCCGCATTATAAAGTGCGATGTCTCCACGCTCGGCAGTCCTGATGCGGACGGCATCCTCGATGGGGATGATGAAGATGCGTCCGTCGCCCACCTCGCCAGTGTGAGCAGCCGACTGGATTGCGCTTACTGTCTTCTCTACATTCTTGTCGCGTACGACTACATTAACGAGAACGCGCTCGATACAACTCGTATCATACATCACGCCACGGTATATCCTGGCCTGGCGCATCTTGCCCTCTCCACGTACATCATAGTAAGAAAACCACTCGATGTCGGCGGCAAGCAGTGCTTCCTTTACATCCTCGAACTTTGTCTTGCGGATGATAGCTTCAATCTTTTTCATGTTTAACTCTCCTAATTTTAATTCGTAAATCTGACATTTTGTTATTTTTCGGGTGCAAAATTACTACATTTTGTCAGATTATGCAAGTATTTTTAGACATAACGACAATCAAAATCATTCTTTCTTTTCTTTTGTCTATAATTATGCGTTGATAACTTACGATTTGTTATTCTAAAACGCCTGTTAGTGACAAATTGACATTTTAACATAAAACTTTCGCAGAAAAGTGCCAAAAACTATTGCATATACTAACAAAATGTAGTAACTTTGCACCCGAAAGATAACAAAAGAGTATTCAAACAAGAAAAAGAATAGCAAAATGACAAAGACAGTGAAGTTCACAAAGATGCACGGAGCCGGTAATGATTATATATATGTTAATACATTATTATATAATATAGACGACCCGTCGAAGGCTGCGATAGAGTGGAGCGCACCCCACACAGGCATCGGCAGTGACGGTCTGGTTCTCATAGGTGACGCGAAGATACCCGAGGCTGACTATTCGATGCGTATCTTCAATGCCGACGGAAGCGAAGCGATGATGTGCGGAAACGCCTCCCGATGCATAGGCAAATACCTTTTTGAAAAGGGCATAACCGACAAGACTGAGATTCGTCTCCTGACCCTGTCGGGGATAAAGATACTTAATCTCCATCTCGACCCATCGGGAAAAACAGTGGAGAGCGTCACGGTTGATATGCTTGCACCCGTGACATCAAACAAGACGCAGCTTGCCACCGAGGACGGCACGATGACCGAAGGACTGGTGGAAGCTGATGACAAGGAGTTCAGAGGAACATTCGTGTCGATGGGTAATCCCCATTTCGTGATTTTCGTTGACGACATCAATGAGATTGACGTGGCACGATACGGAAAAATATTGGAATACGACCCGCTCTTCCCCGAGCGATGCAACATAGAGTTTGCGCAGGTGCTTCCCTCCGGCGGCATTCGCACGAGGGTTTGGGAGAGAGGCAGTGGAATCACGATGGCATGCGGCACCGGAGCATGCGCCACGGCTGTTGCAGCAGCAATAACAGGCAGGACAGGCCGCAAGAGTGACATCGTGATGGACGGAGGTACACTCCACATCGAATGGAGCGAACAAGACGGACATGTGTATATGACTGGTCCGGCGGCGTTCGCTTTCGAGGGTGAGGTTGAACTCCCTAATTAATAGGCAAAACTTCAACAATCATATTAAAAAAGAAAAAAAGAATATTATGGCATTAGTAAATGAACATTTCCTGAAACTGCCGAACAACTACTTGTTCGCAGACATCGCAAAGAAAGTGAACGCCTTCAAGGTGTCACATCCCAAGGCTGACGTAATCAGTCTCGGTATAGGCGACGTGACCCAACCGCTCTGTCCCGCAGTGCTCGAAGCCATGCACAAGGCGGTGGATGAGATGGCAAGCAAGGACACATTCCGCGGATATGGTCCTGAGCAGGGCTATCAGTTCCTGCGCGAGGCTATCGTCAAGAACGACTTCGTGGCACGCGGAATACATCTCGACCCAAGCGAGATCTTCGTCAACGATGGAGCCAAGAGCGACACTGGCAACTTCCAGGAATTGGTGAGATGGGACAACAGCATCGGAGTGACCGACCCAATCTATCCCGTGTATATCGACTCAAACGTGATGATCGGACGTGCCGGCGAGTTGGGTGAGGACGGCAAGTGGAGCAATGTAACATATATGCCTTGCACTGCCGAGAACGGATTTAATCCCGAACTGCCCGACAAGCGGGTGGATGTCATCTATCTCTGCTATCCCAACAACCCCACGGGAACGGTGATTACCCGTGACGAACTGCGCAAGTGGGTGAACTATGCCATAAAGAACGACGCCCTCATCTTCTATGATGCAGCCTACGAGGCTTATATCCAGGACGAGGACATACCTCATTCAATATACGAGATAAAGGGAGCGAGAAAGGTGGCTGTGGAATTCCACAGTTTCTCCAAGACGGCAGGATTCACAGGCATAAGATGCGGATATACCGTAGTGCCCAAGGAACTCACCGTAGCCACACTCAAGGGCGAGCGCATTCCTCTCAACCACCTGTGGTATCGCCGCCAGTGCACCAAGTTCAACGGAACAAGCTATATCAGCCAGCGTGCAGCCGAGGCGATTTACACTCCCGAAGGCAAGGAGCAAGTTAAAGCCACGATTGACTATTACATGAACAATGCCCGCACGATGTACAACACACTCACGGATCTCGGACTTGAGGTGTATGGCGGACGCAACGCTCCATATATTTGGGTCAAGACCCCGAACGATATGAGCAGTTGGAAGTTCTTCGAGCAGATGCTCTACGAGGCACACGTGGTATGTACGCCTGGAGTGGGATTCGGTCCCAGTGGCGAGGGATATATCCGCCTCACCGCCTTCGGCGATGCCGATGACTGCAAGGAAGCAATGGAAAGACTGAAGAAATGGTTGTCTTGAAAATTGAAATATTGAAATATTGAAATATTGAAAAATTGAAAAATTGAAATATTGAATATTGAAATATTGAAGAGGATAATAATAATACAAACATGATTGGATAATAATAATACAAACACAAATTTTTAAAGAAAAGAAAGGAAAAGCTTATGAAAAATGTAAAAAGATTGGCTCTTGCGGCTATGATGATGATTGCAGGAGCGTCAGTGATGACAGCACAGGACAACGTTGAGGCAACAGTTTCAGCTGACGTGGTTAACCAGTACATCTGGCGTGGTACAGATTGCGGAAATGCAGCTTTCCAGCCTACACTTGGTGTCAGCTACAAAGGCCTTTCACTCACAGGATGGGGGAGCACAGGAATTGTCAACACAGACGACACAAAGGAGTTTGACCTCACACTTGCCTACAGCACAGGAGGATTCAACATCGGAATCACCGACTACTGGTTCTCGGCAGGAGCTGACCCTGAGGGACGCTATTTCAAGTATAATGCCCACTCTACAAACCATGTGTTTGAGGCAAACATCGGTTATGATTTCGGAGCGTTCTCATTGCAGTGGTTCACCAATTTCTCAGGCAACGATTACAAGGCTGACGGCAAGCGTGCATATTCTTCATACGTTGAGCTGAATGCACCTTTCAAGTTGGGCGGTCTCGATTGGGATGCCACAGTAGGTGCAGTGCCATTTGAGGATTCAGGCGTATATGGCGGATGCAGCAAGTTTGCTGTGACAAATGTTTCGCTTAAGGCTGCCAAGGAACTGAAGATCACAGATTCGTTCTCTCTTCCCGTATTCGCCCAGGTGATTGGCAATCCCCACGACCAGAAGGCATACCTCGTATGTGGATTCACA
>JBJEAV010000015.1:0-23128 GCA_051869395.1 Prevotella sp. | reverse complement strand
GCGGAAGAATAGACGGTCGATGTTCTGTGCCACACTCTCTGATTTCCTCAGCATGTCGAGATAGAATGGAGTACCGCCAAGCGACATATAGGTCTCAACCACTTGTTTACGCCCGAATGAGAACCCGCGTGACAACAGGAATTCCTCGGTTTCGGCGAGATTAAACGGACGAAGATATATCGGCATAGTCACACGGTTGTGCAGGCCGCCCTTGTTGCCGAGAAGTTTGTTGGTCATCCAGGTGGTGGCAGAACCGCATACAATGAGTTTCATATTGTCGTGTTTTGACACCCATTCGTTCCAGAACAGTTCGAATGATTTTAGGAATCGAGAGCGTGGGGTGTCAAGCCATGGCAGTTCGTCGATAAAGATTATGACTCTCTCCTGTGAAACTTTGGTCTCAAGGAATGATTGCAGGGCGAAGAAGGCTTCCATCCAGTCTTTGGGTGTCTTGACCTTCATGCCTGAATAACTTTCAAGCTGGTGGGCAAAGTTGGTGAGTTGCTCCTTTCGGGTGCCCTCATAGATACCTGTCATATAGAAGTCGTATTTGTCACCGAACAGTTTGTCGATAAGGAATGTCTTCCCAATACGTCTTCTTCCATATACCGCGGCAAACTCCGCCTTGTCGCTGGCATATAGTTCTTCGAGAATCTGCATCTCATGCTTTCGTCCGATTATTCCGTTTCGCATAATTATGTGATATTATTAACGTGACACATCATTTGGGATGCAAAGTTAATGCTTTTTTTTGATTTTCCAAAGAAAAATGCGTTAAACTACTACGGTAACCCCTAAAAAAATGGAGTTACCGTAGTGGTTCAGCATATTTTCCCTGTAAATCCAACTTATTATCCTTCGAAGATCCATTAATCATCCTCCGACTTCCAATCGAAGGATGAACGAAGGTTGATTGGGTAAAAACGTTGCGTTTTTCGAATAATATGATTACCTTTGCAAGCGAATGTGGAATAATGAGGAGGACAGAGGATGGTAATACCTAACTTGAAGTGAAGTTGGACAAATATACAGTGTATGCAGGCCGCGGGCGAGACGCCCACGCTCCCAGAGGCATCCGCATAGTTCTTTACTTCCGATACTTGAATTCTTAATGTTAACAATAGGGCAATCATATATTGCAAATAAATCATAATTTTATATTTCAAATCGTTTAATTTGGTTAAATTAAGGTAAATAATCGGACTTTGCCTCGCTTTTATTAAACTAATTGGAAAAATATACTTAACTTTGCACTCGCTACTTAAACCCTACGTATTAGGTTAGAATTAAATAACAATAAGTATAAAACAATTTAGGACAAGTCAAAAAAATGATCCAGAGAAAGTTATTAAGAGCTGTTTATGGATTTGCGTTAGCTGGGTCTCTGTTGGTGTCTTGCCAAGACATTGCAGATGATGACCACTATGCATCGCCCTCATGGTTGAAGGGTAACGCATGGCAAGTAATGGAGAGTGGGGGGGGCAAATATTCCTCGTTCCTTCGAGCCATTGAACTAACAGGCTTCAAGCCCATTGTGGACGGTAAAACCGTCATGACTGTCATTGCCGCCGACAACGACGCATGGCAGAAGTATCTCAGCCAAGGCGGGTATGAGAGTGTGGATGACATGTGGCAACGCGATCCCAAGCAATTGAAGAAAACCGTCGGTTTTCACCTTATGTATTATGCGTATGACTGGAGTAAGATGGTAAACTTCCGGCCTAACGAGGGTGATGCTGCCACAGAGGACGACCGCAACAAGAATGCGGGCATGTGGTATAAGCACCGCACTCACAGTCAAGATGAAATGGAGCAGATGAGAGGCAAGCTCAATGCCCGCGACACCACCGTCACGGTGTATCACTATGAGCGTTTCGTGCCCGTCATGTCACACCGTTTTTTTGAGACCCAGGGATTGGACGCCAAGTACAATTATGAGTACTTCTTCCCCAACAGCGAGTGGACAGGCGGCTCAAATGGGTTCAACGTATCTAACGCTTCGCTTATCGACACCGAGGCCACTGTCACCGACAATGGCTACCTTTATCGTGTCAACCAGGTGGTTAGTCCGTTGGAAACCATATACCAGACACTCAAGAACAACAGCAACTACAGCGACTACATCAGCATCTACGACAAGTATGCCGAGTTTAGCGATGCTGACAATGAGACATCTAATAATGTGGGATATAAGGTATATATGCTGACCCACGGCGAATTGCCTAATATCGCCTGCGAGTGGCCTGTGAATGACTACAGGAAAATGAGTACCCTGTCGAGCGAGGGCTACAGCATCTTTGCCCCGTCCAACCAGGCTATAGCCAAGTTCTTCACCAACTACTGGACAGATGCAGGAGGTTATGGCAGTATTGATGAGCTCGACCCGTTGGTGATGCGCTATTTCATCATGCAGTCGTTTGCCAACAGCAGCAGGATTGTGTTCCCCGAGCAGATTACCAAGGGGCTGGTGCAGACCAAGTACGGCACGGATATCGACATAAACCCCGCAGAGGTTGACGACCGCATGATGTGTGAGAACGGAGTGGTTTATGGTATGAACGAGATGGAGGCTCCGGCAATCTTCTCCTGCGTGATAGGTCCGGCATTTGCCGACACCACCTACCAGTGCTACCTTTATACCCTTGACAAGAGTGAGCTTGTCTTGTCATTGGCTTCCGACAAGGCAGAGTTTGTGACTCTCATCCCCACCAATCTTCAATATAACCAGAACGAACCGCAGATGAGGCTCAACACCACTTCGAGCGGCAAGGTGCTTGAGGTATATAGCGACGAGTTGGCTGCATTCGCCAACATGGGACAGAGCCAAGCGCGCGGAATAGTGAATATCCACACAGCCCCGAATATCAACAGCCTGTCAACCAGTGGTATACAGGTGGTTGAGACCAACGAGCCGTTCAACTACTGGTTTGTGCTCGACGGACAGATTACCACCAACGCACGCTTCAACGAGCAGTTGAATCCTGAGTATGCCGGAACACCGTTCGTAGGTTTCAACGAGATAAAGATGAACGGCGGCGCATGGAGCAACGGCAAGGCTTACACATACGACTCCGACGACCTGTTCAAGGCGGCAAGCGGCGACGGTCTGACCCACAGATTGGCGATATGCAACGACAAGACCTTCGAGTACTACCTCTTCTCGCAGTTGCTGCAGAAGGCGGGACTTGTGGCAAACGGCGACCTTCCCTCACTCGTCAGCGAGGGTAACCGCCTTCTGGTCTTCGCCCCCACCAACGAGGTTATAAAGCAGAACATCAGCAAGATACCCGGATGTTCGTCATTGAAGATAGCCGACGACTACACACTCTCCGGCACAGTGTCATCCACCAACAAGACATTGCTTGCCAACTATCTGCGCAACTATTTCATATCCTCGCTCATGAACACCTTCACAAGCTATCCTTATCCGGGAAGCGCATGCAAGGGACGCTTCATGGCAATGAGCGGAGAATACGTGAACATATCGGACAACGGCAGCATGAGCGTGGGACTTGAGGGCGGCACGCCAGTGTCATTGAGCGACAAGTATCACTGTCTGCCCTTTGCCTTTGCCGACGGATGTCTGCAGTTTATCAATGGTATCATGGAATAATAACGAAACCACTACTATAGAATTATGATTACCAAGACAAAGTATATACTAACAGCCATACTGCTTGTTGTGTCTGTAGCAACCGCTGTGGCGCAGAATAACGTAATCACGGGTACGGTGATGGAAAAGTTCGGCGACGACCTGGAGCCCATCATGGGTGCCAACGTGGTGTTGGTGAACAGTCAGAACCGACATGTGAAGGGTACCGTCACCGACATCAACGGTAAGTATAACTTAGCGGTTCCCGCCGACTCAAAGAAGCTCCGTATAAAAGTGTCTTATATAGGTATGAAGACACAGACTGTGAATTATACGGGACAGACCAAGATTGACTTCAAGCTTGAGAGCAACACCAGCATTCAGGAAGTGACCGTCACGGGACAGCGCGGCGGACGCGACCAGATGGGTATCTCGCGCCTTGAGCAGACCTCAGCCACCCAGAGGCTCGACCTCACACAGATTGTGGAGACTGCCCCTGTGACATCAGTGGAGGAGGCCCTGCAGGGACAGATTGCCGGTTTGGACATCAACCTCGGCGGTGACCCTGGAGCGCGAAGCAGCATCCGCATACGTGGTACCAGCTCACTGAGCGCTTCCAACGAGCCGCTCATCATCATCGACGGTGTGCCACAGGACATTGACATCAGCGACGACTTCAACTTTGCCACTGCCAACGAGGAGGACTTCGGTGCATTGCTCAACATCGCTCCCGCCAACATCGAGAGCATTGAGGTGTTGAAGGATGCTTCAGCCACAGCCATTTATGGTACCAAGGGTGCCAATGGTGTGCTGCTCATCACCACCAAGCGAGGCACCATGGGTAAGACCAAGTTCTCGTTCTCCTCTAAATACACATTCAAGAGCGAGCCTAAGTCAATCCCCCTGCTCAACGGTGCGCAGTATGTGTCGATGATGCAGGATGCCATCTGGAATGCAGCCAATGCCAAGGGTATCAGCAATGCCAGTTCGGAAATGAACATGCTGTTCAACAATCCCGAAATCAACTACGACCCCACATATAAATATTATGATGAGTATAATGTGGATACCGACTGGTTGGAAGCCGTCAAGCAGGATGCCGTAATCACCGACAACAACCTGTCGATGACGGGTGGTGGCGAGAAGGCTGTATATAAACTAAACCTCGGCTATTACGACGAGCAGGGAACAACCGTTGGCACAGGCGTGCAGCGTCTGTCAGCTGGCATGAAGATTACGTATAACTTCAGCGACCGCCTGCGTGTGCGTACCGACTTCTCTTTCTCCAATACAAACAAGGACGCCAACGTGTTGAGCAATGCACGCTCAATGGCCCAAAGCAAGATGCCTAACCTCAGTCCTTATTGGATAGACCCAGTGACAAAGCACTCAACAGGCGTGTATTTCACACCCCAGGAGGACTTCCAGGGTTCCTACAGCAGCAACTACAACCCCGTGGCAATGGTGAACGAAGGTTACAACAAGACCACCCAGCGTGACGAGAAGATGACCATCACGCTCGAGTATGACTTCCCCTTCCACCTGCAGTATCAGGGATGGGTGTCGATGAACATGCGCACCACCAAGAACAAGAAGTTCCTGCCGCAGGAGGCAACTGGCGTGCTGTGGACCAACAGCAATGCCAACCAGAGTACCGACGCATCTTCGGACGCATTCTCATTGCAGACAGAGAACAAGCTGATTTACAACAATACAATCGCAGAGAAACACAAGATTATCGCCACCGCGCTCCTGCGCACCAACGACAGCCAGAGTTTCTCTTACACCAGCTCCACCTACGGCAATGCGTCGGCAAACCTGTCCGACCCCGTTGTAGGTTCCATCGTAGCCGGTTCGGGTAGCGGCAACTCGCAGCGCCGCTCTATATCGATGATTGCCCAGGGTGTATATTCGTATGACAACAGATACGTGCTCCGCGCCACACTCAACCGTGAGGGTAACTCCACCATGGGTAAGAGCAACCGATGGGGAACATTCCCGGCATTCGGTGTGGCATGGAACCTTGAGCAGGAGCATTTCCTCAGCGAGAAGATCAAGAAGTGGCTTACGACTGCCAAGTTCCGTTTCGGTATCGGATGGTCGGGTACTTCTCCCTCGGGAGCGAGTATCTATCTCGGTGCCTACCAGAGTCTCGGACAGTATATGAACATGCCCGCAGTTTATCCCGTGCGCATGCAGCTTGACAACCTCAAGTGGGAGACCACCAAGGAAATAGACTTCGGTTTCGACCTCCGTCTCTTCAACAAGCTCAATGTCACGTTCGACTATTATGACAAGCTGACCTCCGACCTTCTGCTTGCCAACACCAAGTTGCCTGCATCCACGGGTTACAATACCATCAAGTATATCAATTCGGGAAGCATGAGCAACAAGGGTATGGAGATTCGCTTCGACTACGAGGTGTTCCGCAACAAGAACTGGACAGTGTCGGTGAACGCCAACGTGAGCCGCAACGTCAACAAGGTTAAGGAACTGCCCTCGACATGGGTGATGGACAACTACACCTTCGGCAACGGCAACTATGCCCTGCGCATTGTGGAGAACGCGCCTGTAGGTTCGTTCTATGGCTACCGCTATCTCGGCGTATATCAGAACACCAACGAGACCTACGCCCGCGATGCCGAAGGCAACATCATGAACGACTGGAAGGGAAATCCCATCACCATGAAGAACGGTACGGAACTTGTATATCCCGGCGACGCCAAGTATGAGGACATCAACCACGACGGTGTAATCAACGAGAATGACATCGTTTATCTCGGCAATGCCAATCCGAAGTTCTTCGGTGGTGGCGGTTTCCAGGTGAGATACAAGCAGTTCACGCTCACCACGTTCTTCTATGGACGTTACGGTCAGAAGGTTATCAACGGCGCACGTATCTCATTGGAGAACATGCGCGGCAAGAGCAACCAGTCAACCGCAGTGCTCCACCGCTGGAGGGCAGAGGGTGACGACACCGATATCCCCCGCGCACTCTATGGTATGGGTTACAACTACTTGGGTAGTGACAGATTCGTGGAGGACGCTTCCTTCCTGCGTCTGAAGACCCTGTCGATAAGCTACAACGTGCCTAAGAAATGGCTCAAGAAGCTCGGTGTCACCAAGCTCAATGTCTTCGCCACTGGCTATGACCTCTTCACATGGACAGGCTACAAGGGTCAGGACCCCGAGGTCACCATGCCGTCAGCCACCAGCTTGGTCAAGGACAACTCGACCACCCCTGTGACACGCCGTTTCTCATTCGGTTTAAACCTCGACTTCTAACTTAGTAAAACGCTTTAGTTATGAATACATATATATATTATATACAGAAAAAGAATTTCTCTAAGGCCTGCCTTGCAGTATTGGTGGCCTTATGTCTGAATTTCACTCTGTCGTCATGCAATGACTGGCTGGACATCCTGCCAAACAACGAGCAGGTGACGGATGACTATTGGAAATCCAAGGAAGATGTTGAGGCAGTCATCTCTTCGGGATATTATTACATGCGCCAGTGTGTGCCCACATTTATCAAGTGGGGCGAACTCAGGGGCGGTGCGCTGTATGCCATCAACAACAGCGACTCAAAGTTGCAGGACTTCAACATGACGCCCTCACATTCGCTTTGCGACTGGTCAACGGTATATAAGATCATCGGTATGGCAAACTCGGTGATTATGTATGCTCCGGGTGTAGAGGACGACACATACTATGACGCCATACGCAACTCCCATCTGGCAGAGGCGTATTTCCTCAGGGCATACTGCTTCCTCATGCTCGCCAAGAACTATCGCGAGGCTCCCATGGTGTTGCAGGCATACGTAAATGACAACGCGTCGTTTGACATAGCCAAGTCCTCGGAGGCAGAACTCGTGGCAAGGGTGAAGGAGGATGTCAAGATTGCGTTGGAGACGGGAGCCGCCAAGGGCAACTATGAGACCGACTGGCAGACCAAGGGACGTGTGACCAAGTGGGCACTCTATGCGCTCATGGCAGACGCATGCCTCTGGAGCGAGGACTACGACCAGTGCATTGAATACTGCGACAAGCTGATTAATGCCAACGACACGTTCCGTCCTGTGTTCATGTCGAACACCAACGACTGGTACACCATCTTCTATCCCGGCAACAGCAACGAGTCGATATTCGAGCTTAACTGGGATTACAGCAGCTATCAGCAGAACAACAACTTCTCGTCATTCTTCTCACTTTCCAACAGTACCACGCTCAGGCCAACCACTGTTGCCACTGAGAAGATGAAGGCTGAGACCCAAACGCTCAAAGACCTCGGATGGACCGAGAACGGACGCATGGGACGAATGTTGCTCGCCACCTACGTGCCCGACAACGGACTGGCTGACGGATGGGGCATCAGCAGCCAGTATTACATCTGGAAATACTACGGCACCGACGTGGCTGACATCACCGGAGGTGCAAGAGTGTATAACGACGCCAACTTCATCATCTACCGTATGGCGGAAATAATGCTCATCAAGGCCCAGGCACTCACGATGAAAGGACAGTCGTCGTGGTTGGAGGCTGTCAGTCTCATCAACCGCATCCGCAACCGTGCAGGACTGGAGAACTTCCAGGGTATCGACACCGCCGCAGGTGACGCGCAGACCCAGGTGGCACAGCTTGACGAGCTGACCCTTCTTGAGGAGATATTGGACCAAAAAGAGATGGAGTTCATGGCGGAAGCCAAGAGATGGTACGACCTGCTGTGGTTCGGACGTGTAGGCAACGGCAAGTACAAGACCCAGTTTATCGACAAGGTGGTGGAAGGCAACCAGACCACCAACCAGAAGTGGCTGTTGTCGGTGTTGCAGGACGAGAACTCATGGTATCTGCCCGTGCCGCAGGCCGACATGGAGCACAACAAGCTCCTGGAGCAGAATCCCTATTATTCATCTCAGAAATAATTGACAATTCCTAATTTAAGAGAAAACAGTTATGATTAAGTCAAGACTACTTCTATTTATCTGCGTTATCTGCCTGTTGTCATCATGTGACAAGGATGTGATAAACTGGAACAGCGACCCGTTTAAGGGTGATTCATACATCAGTGAACTGAAATCACCCATATCCACATTCCTCTCCGAGCAGGAGGACTTTGCGGAATATGTCAAGACATTGAGATACGCCGATATGTACAATGCCCTGAACCAGTCGTCCAGCGGCACGAGCTTCACGGCATTTGTTCCCAACAACGAGGCCATGCGCGAGTTCTACAAGCGCAGGGGTGTTGACAGTCTCTATCAGCTGACCAAGGACTATGCCCGCCAGTATGTGCTCTATCACACTGTGAAGGACTCAATCCTTCCCGACGCCTTCATCCAGAAGAAGACAGTGACCAACCTCAAGGGCAACACCATCACCATCCGCATCGACTCGCTGAACCCGGGACAGGTGCTGCTCAACGATGAGGGCAGGGTGGTGGAGATGGGACTCTCCGCATACAACGGCAAGGTGTATGTTCTTTCCAAGGCGATGACCCCGCTTGTTGAGACTGTGTATGACCGTATCGTGGAAGCCGGTTCGAGCAAGATTATGCTTGAAGCCCTCGACGCCACAGGGTGGGCAAAGAAACTGAACACACTGGTTGACACAACGTACAACGAGACGAACGACCGTGTCATTACCTATTATTATTATACGATGCTCAATGTCACCGACGCCACGTTTGCCAAGGCGGGCATCAACTCCCTTGCCGACCTGCAGGACAAGTTGGCGGCGGTAAGCCAGGAGTCGCTCAGCAAGGACTCCCTGCTCAGGCAGTATGTGGGCTATCATATCCTGCAGAACCAATATACAACGGAGCAGCTCGGTGCAATGAACGGTTCGAATGCCACCCGTATATGGAGCTCGTCAGCCCAGAACCAGGTGTTCACTGTCACCTACGACAGTCTCGCCGTCAACGAGGCAGACCGATATGTCATCAACATCTCGTCGGATGCCGTGAGATTCGTGCCGGAGAAGTCAAACGTGCTCTCCACCAACGGATATGTGCATGAGATGGACGGATGGATGCCGGTGTGGGAGCCTGAGCAGACTGAGGTGCTGTGGGACCTTGCCGACTATACAGAGATAAAGAACATCGTTGACCCTCTGTACTATCAGCCTGAGGAGCCTACATCCACAGAACAGCGCACACGCGTGGCATCAGCCACCTGTTTTGAATACGTGATGGGCGAGTCGGGCAGCAACAACCGCAGCTACAGCGACATCGACTATGTCACCTGCCGCACCAACATGAAGGAAGCCAACAACTACGACCGCTTGGTGTTCAACCTTGGATATATGGGTCAGGTGGCTATGCAGACGCCGACCATCGTCAAGGGAAAATACCGTGTTGAGCTTAGTCTTATCTATCTGACAGGCCATAACTTCATGCGCCAGCAGAGCGACGGCAACGGCGGACTGCTCAAGATGACCTTCGACGACAAGGAGGAGTATAACCTCTTCACCGCTCCTTACACCAAGGTGACAAAGGCACTCCCCGGTGTATATACCACCACGCTCTATGAAGAAATCGAGTTCCCGGAGACAGCTTCACATCGCATGAGCTTCATTATCCTGGACCCCGCAGCCAGCACCAACAGCAATTTCAGCCTACAGTTTGACTGCATCCGATTTATCCCTATTGAGAATTGATTATGACCATAAAGAAATATTGAGTTATGATTACGACAAGAAATATAAATAAGCTGTCAATTGGAAGGAAAGGGCTGCTGCTCTCCCTGTCCCTTGGTATGGCATTGGCACTGACATCCTGCTCAGAACTCAAGGATGACAGCCATTATGGCTCTTCTCATACCAATATCACCAACGAAGAGTTGAAGATTGTGAGCGAGAGTTCAGAGGAATACCTTCGCAGCCGTAGCGACCTCTCGTCGATGACGTCGCTCCTGGCTCAGGAGGGAATCTTTGACGAGATTAATTCAAAGAAGCAGTTGAGCACCCTGCTTGTGGTGACCAACGACAATTTTGTCATGCCCGATGACAAGGTCAGCTTCGTCACCCGTTCGCATGTGAGCGACGTGTCCATCTCTCCCGCCAACCTTAGCGACGGCACCCGACTGATGATGTGGCACGGCAAGTATGTGAACGTCTCCATTGACGCCCTTGGGCAAGAGGGAAACATCATCGACCACGTGAGTTTCAACAACGGTGCAGTCAAGGAGGTTATCAAGACCTCGTCGGGTTACATCTACGTAATCTCGGAGATGATACAGACTCCCACCTCTCTATATGACTATATCAACGAGTTGGGCGATGACTATTCGACCTTCAAGCAGATGGTGCTTGAGGCGGGAACCCGCGAGTTTGACCGTGAGAACAGTAAGGCTATCGGTATAAACGAACAGGGAAACACTGTCTATGACTCAGTGTTTATCTATCGCAACACATTCTTCGAGGGAGTAGGTTTCGACATGAACTCAGAGTCGCTCACTGCCACTATGCTCATCTTCTCGAATGATGTCATCGAGGAAGCTTTGAAGGATGCACACAACAGGCTTGACAGATGGCAGATGGAGCGCAGCGACAGTATCATGCGCAAGTGGGTGCTCAAGACCTCCTTCTTCGACAAGGAGTATTCGGCAGCAGAACTGGGTGCAACCGCTACAGAGGATCTCACCAGCATATTCAGTACACAGTGGAGACCAAGCGCACATGACGTTGATGTCGCCAATCCGATAAAACTGTCAAACGGTGTGGTATATAAGGTGAACAAGCTCCACATGCCCAACAATGTGCTGATGTACAGGCTGAAGGACGAGTTCTACTATTACGAGAACTGCACCGCCGAGGAGAAGGAACAGTATTTCAAGGGTATCAACCTCAACTTCAAGTCATGCGACACTGAGGTTGCCGCATGGACTCCATGGCAGGGAGTATGGCCCTTGCACCAGAACAGGGTGCTGAGATATGACAAGCCGTCAACCGTGGATGACACAGAGGGATTCCAGTTGGACTTCACCCCAATCAAGCTCAACGCAGACGGAAGCGTGACACCGTGGCTCATACCGCCTGGCTCATACCGTCTCGCCATGGGTTCGGTGCAATCCCAGAACCTCGACGTGGTGGTCACAGTATTGATTGATGGAGTGGAGGTGGCACAATCGCCTGTCATCACATGGGGCACAAGTACAGCCTACCACTATGACCGTGGCACCACATTGCCCGACCGTCATCCCGAGGGATATGACGCAGCATACGTGCTTGAGATGAGCGGCAACAGCAAGGCCGACAACTACGACACCGACGGTGGTCTCATGATTGAAGAGCTGACCATACCCGATGTAAAGGGTGACGGCAGCGCGATGAGTGTTGTCTTCCGAATCACTTGCAACAACTGGGCGGGAAAGACCAACGTGAAGCTCAATCACTGGTGTCTTCGTCCGACAAAGAACAACTATTAATTTGTGTTGACTAATAATGGTAAGCATTATGAACAATAAGATAAACATAAAATGGCTCGTGTGCATTGGACTGTTTGGCTTTCACACGGCATTTGGTTTCGCACAGCAGCGCTCGCTAAAGGGGCGTGTTGTCACTTCGTCAGGACAACCTGTGGCTGAGGCAGTAATAAGCAGTCCGGGATGTGAGTCAGTGCGTACGGACAAAGACGGTTCTTTCACCCTCAACGGCATTGGCAACGGAGCCACTGTCACCGTGTGGCGCGACGGATATTACCAGCGTCAGATGCTCGTTGACAGCAAGCAGGCGAAGCCCGTTGAAATACTCATGATTGAGGAGTCAAGAACGAGATATAACGAGACGCTTGTCACTCCTTTTGCCACAGAAGAGGGAATCACCGCCCGTGGTAGTCTGCAGAACCTCAACCGCAAGGACTTTGCCCAAGGCTCATTGTCTCTCGACCGTGCCATGCAGGGCGAGTTCACGGGACTGCAGGTTACGGGCAAGAGCGGCATGACAGGCGAGGGTAGTATGATGCAGTTGCGCGGAGTGCGCTCCTTGGTGGCTGACAACTCCCCGCTCATCGTCATCAACGGTGTGCCCTATATGCCCGACGGCAACCTCAGCCAGATTATAGGTGGCTACTCAAGGTCGTATTTCCAGGCTCTCAATAATCTCGACATACGCAATGTCACAGTGCTCAAGGGTGCCGAGGCTGCTGCATACGGTTCGATGGGTTCTGCCGGTGTCATCATGATTGAGACTGACCAGGCAAGCTCCACCAATATGAACACGCGCATATCTTTCTCAGCCATTGCCGGTACCAACTGGCAGGGCAACAAGATACCGCTGATGGGTGCCTCTGACTATAAGAACTATATCAGTGACATGGGATTGACCTACTATCCCAACATGGAGGCTTTCTTCAGCGACTTCAATTTCCTGAGAGACCCCAACGCCAATATGGGCTACCTCTATCAGTATGCCACAGACTATCAGGACGAGATTTACCGCAACTCCGTTTCGATGGACTATCTTTTCCGCGTGGAGGGTGGTGACAACATCGCCAAGTATAACATCTCATTGGGATATATGAAGGATGACGGTACGATGGTCAACACGTCGAGCGACCGCTATCAGGCTCAGATCAACGCATCGGTATTGGTAAGCAAGCAGTTCGAGATACGTGCCAATATCAATACTGCATATCTCCAGGGCCAGTGTCAGGAGCAGGGCATACTTATGGAAACCAACCCGATGCTCGCCGCCTACCGCCGCTCGCCGCTGCTCAGCCCCTATCAGAGCGACATCTACGGCAACCTTATTTCAAAGTATGCCAGCTACCGCTATGGCGCGATAGACAATTCCGACTTCTGGGTGTCCAACCCCTTGTCGTTGGTAAACAACATGATGGGCAAAAACCGTCAGTATGACATGAACACCAAGATACAGTTCATATACAAACCGCTGAAGAACCTCACGGTGAACGGTGTATTCGGAATGTACTACAACTACAACCAGGAGGAGGCTTTTATCCCCGGTATCAATAACGAGGACATCGTGCCGCAGTTTGACCAGTACGGACAGTCGGACAACATCATCCGCGTGGGAACCAACCACACGTTCAACATGTACTATAACCTCAATGCCGACTACAAGCTGGAGCTCGGTCCCAAGCATAAGCTCGGATTCAATGCCGGTTGGCAGATGCTTACCACCGACTATGAGTATGACGCCGGTTTCGGACGCAACTCCAACAACGACTTCTACCAGACACTTGGCGACGCACAGTCATTAGGCAAGTATTTCTCAGGATATAACAACAAGTGGAACTGGGCCAATGTCTATGCACATGCCGACTACACTTGGAACAGTCTGGTGAAAGTGGGAGTGACAGCATCAGTGGATGGTGCATCGAGCATAGGCAAGGACGCCTCGCGCTGGTCGGTATATCCCGGTGCCAATGTGATGCTTATGGCAAAGAACCTGAAGGGACTCAACAATATCTCATGGTTGGACAAGCTGAACGTGTATGCCGACTACAGCATCACGGGTAACAGCCGCTATTCCTCAAAATACGGTCATTACTACTACACGTCACATCCCTATCAGACCATATCCGGTCTTGTCCGCGCTAATGTGCCCTGCACAGACCTGAAGGCAGAGCGCGACCATACACTCAACGTGGGCTTGGAGACAGGCTTCCTCAGGGAGCGTCTTACCTTGGGAGTGGGCTATTACGACACCAAGGCAAAGGACGTGATTATCTCAGGCCGCCGTTCGGCTGTATTTGGCAACAGTGCATATTATAATAATGAGGCAGAACTGGAGTCAAAAGGTATTGAGCTTTCGTTCACTGCCTCTCCAATCTTCGGACGTGACTTCCGTTGGTTCATCGGTGGCAACATCACCACCCTGAGCAACAAGGTCAACTCCCTTGGCAATGTGACAGAGATACTCAACACACTCGACGACGATGCACAGATAGTCACACGTGAGGGCAACGACCCATATTGTTTCTACGGACTTCGCTCGCTCGGCGTGTTCTCTACTACAGCAGAGGCAGAGGCTGCCAACCTGTCAGCCAACGGACAGAAATTTGAGGCAGGTGACGTGCACTATTTCGACAAGAACGGAGACGGCATCATCGACAGTCAGGACCGTGAGATTATCGGCTCTGCCACCCCCGACTTCTTCGGTTCGTTCTTCACCCGTTTTGAGTACAAGGGATTCGCCCTCGACATGACCTTCGCATATAGCGTCGGCAATGATGCCTATAATGCCGTGCGCCGCATCACCGAGTCAGGTTCGGACTTCTCCAACCAGGCCACTTCCCTCAACCGCCGCTGGCTGATGGAGGGACAGCAGACCGACATTCCGCGCGTAAATTGGGGCGACCGTGTGGGCAACAATGCCTTTAGCGACAGATGGATTGAGGATGCCTCATATCTGAAGCTCCGCGACATCACCTTGAGCTACAGTTGGCAGAAGCCCCTGTTCAACTTCCTCCAGGGTGGAACAGTGTTCGTAACGGGACAAAACCTCTTGTGCTTCACAGGCTATCTCGGTCTCGACCCAGAGTTCTCCTATTCCTACAGTCCTCTGATGCAGGGCGTGGATTACGCCAAAGTGGCAGCCCCCAAGGCAGTTAAGGTGGGAGTAAGTCTCAAGTTCTAAACAGAATCTTAAATAAATAATTCACGATATGAATACAAAGAATTATATCTTATACGTATTAAGCTTGGTGTGTGGCATGTTCGTCTTCTCGTCGTGCTCCGACTTCTTCGACCCGAAGACAGACGATGAGTTTGACGCATCCGCAGGCTATACCAGCAACACTGAGATGTACACAGGTTTCCTTGGCATCATGACCAAGGTGCAGGCCATCGGCGACAAGGAGATACTGCTCACCGAGACCCGTGGCGAACTGATTGAGCCTTCAGACGAGTCGCTCAACGAGCTTATCAGTCTCTATCAGTATGACCCTAACCTTCAGGAAAACTCGTATGCCAATCCCGACGGCTATTACGAGGTGATCATTGCATGCAACGACTATCTCAACGCCATGACAAACTACCGCTCCAATCCTAATGTCAACGAGGAGGCATGGAATGCGCTCGTGGCATCGGCGGTGAGAGTGAAGGTGTGGACATACAAGACCTTGGCTGAGATATACGGACAGGCAATATGGTTTGACCATCCTGTCACCTCAGTCACCGACATCAACACCGACGAGAGATTCCAGCTGCTGCAACTGCCGCAGTTGATTGACAAGTGTCTCAACTATCTTGTTCAGGGATATGGCGGGGCACCGTCGAATATCAACATCAACTGGTATGAATGGCTCGACCCCACACATAGCGAGAGTATCACCAACAGCCAGTACCGCAAGTGGAATTACATGGTGCCTGCCTATGCAGGACTCTTCGCCGAGCTGAACCTGTGGAAAGCTGCCATAGCAGACTCCCAGGGTCAGGATGCCACATCTTATTATCAGGTTGCCGCTGACACCCTGCTCATCGCCTTGGGCGGTGCCATCAATGTCACCAGCAATCCCGGTAGTAATGTGGAGTGGCTTCCCTCAGCAGCTACTCCCGGACACTATTCGCCGATATGGAATAACACACAGCCCTATCGTTTCGAGGCTGTCAGTGCCATCATCTACGACTATACCAAGAACCAGACCAACACCTTGCTTAAGCACTTCTCCAACGAGTTCCCCAACAAGTATCTGTTGCGCCCGTCGGAGGCTGGTGTCGCACGATTCCTTGACAGCAAGTTCAATCCCGGTGCCACAACCAATGACACACGTTACAAGTGCTGTTTCGGCAGGAACGCCGGTCAGGTTTATCTGTCAAAGTACCGCCCCGTGGGAAGTACCGCAAGGGCGAATGCCTATCAGGACGACTGCCATATCCACTTCTATCGTGCCACGCAATATCACATGATGCTTGCCGAGGCACTCAACCACCTCAAGCGCTTCAAGGCAATGAATGCGGTGTTCAACTCCGGTGTGAAGACTGGTACTACAGATGACTGTTTCCAGGCAGGACAGCCGGAGTGGTTGGGATTTGAGAGCACTATCGACCCGACGAAGTGCGACTGGACACAAGATGCCAACTTCGGTACTCGCACTTATCCTTCGATGGGTCTGAGATGTTGCTTCGGACTGACGGCACGCCCGGTCAAGACTGATGTCTTCGAACTCGGTGAGCAAGGCACATTCCGCTACAACGACCTCGCCATGCTCGACGAGGCAATGTTGGAGTTTGCCGGCGAGGGTAAGGTTTATCCTATGATGAACCGTATGGCAGTGCGCTATAACGACCCGTCGATAGTGGCAGACAGGGTATGTGGCAAGTATGCCGACGCAGGTCTTGCTTCCACGGTGCGCTCGCGCATTATGGACGGAGCCTATTGGGTGCCTTTCAACTTGAAATAAGATTTAGTATATAATAGAATAATTATTAATTAAAACATTTTATTTATGAAAAGACTTTTAACTTTAGCGGCGTTGCTAATGCTTGTATTAGGCATCAACGCGCAAGAAAAGAAGACTTGGGACTTTACTCAAGGGTTGAGTGATGAGACAGTCGCCAATCTTAATGCAGATGCTGCCAACTGGGCGTCTAATGGAACAGACGCTGACGGTAACACTAACAACTGGAAAAACACCAACAACAGTTTCAACAGCAGTAATCTGATGGCGAATGGTGTGGTTATCCCTGAGACCGCTGGACTGATATTCAATATCGGTTCCAACAAGGATAACTCTATCCATCTTGCTCAAGACAAGATTCGTCTTACACGCAAGAGTACAACCATCACCTTCCCACAACTCACCAACGGACAGACTGTTACCATCGTTGGACGTTCGGCTAATGGAACTGCTACAACTCGTGGTATTGCCCCTGTGCAGAGTTACCTGAAGTTCCAGGCTGAGGAGAGCTCTTCTCAGTATGGCGGAGCCTGCATATTTGTGGGTAATCAAGTTGAGGGTTCTGAGGGTACATACACCTTTGTATGGAAAGTGGAGACCGACTCACCCGACCCCGTGGATGTACAGTTTAAGTTAACTCCTGACGCAGGTATCGACTTCACCCTGTTTATGATTGACAAGGGCGATGCTCCTGCTGTAGAGGAGGCACAGCCAGTGGCATACGTTTATGACGGAAGCCTCGATGACGACTATGCCTATGTATATCTTGAGGGTAGCTCTGACAAGTTTGCCCTTACTCCTGTCAATGCATCTAATACAGAGGATACAGCTGAATCACTGCGCAACTATTCTGCAGTTGTAATCAGCCCGACAATCGGTGCCGACCATCCTTATCTGTCAACAATCAAGCAGACAATCGCCTACGTTCCCGTACTCAACTTCAACACTGCTATTTATGAGGCACTCGGATACGGTAAGGCTGTTGCCTCTACTTCGAACATCCTCAGCGTTAAGCAGGAGAACGAGACACTCTTCGCAGGTATTGATACAGCAGAAGGCATTGAGCTGCTCACTGAAGGAGTTATCACAGGTGTAGAGCTTGGTGACTACTTCGCAGCCGATGATATCATCGCAACTGCCGGTGACGTGGTAGCTATGCATATCCACAATGCCAAGCGCAACGCTTACATGTTGTTTCCTCTCTCAATAGCAGACATGGCAGTAGCTAATCAAGATAATCTCGTACTGCTCATTCCAAATGCACTCTCTACAGTAATAGCTACCAAGAAGGATGTGACAGCCGTAGGTTCTCCTGTTATCTCAACTGTTCAGGAAAATGGCTATACAACAGTTAGTATAGCTGCTTCAAACAGCAAGAAGATCTATTATACTGTTGATGGTAGCGACCCGACTGTGGCAAGCACCACCTACAGCGAACCGTTTATTCTGACCAGTCCTACCACAGTGAAGGCATTTGCCACTGGTGACGGATATACCGACAGTAAGATTGCCTCTAAGGATGTGACAATCTTGACACAGGCATCAGCTCCATCAATCAGCGTATCACAGGAGGCTGGCAAGTCTTTGGTAACAATCAGCACTGCTACCGAAGGTGTGACTATCTATTATAACTTTACAGGCAGCAACGTGCTCACAGAGTCAGCCATTTACACTGAGCCTGTCGAGTTGACTCTTCCAACCAAAATCTATGCATTTGTTCAAGGCGGCGAGTATCTTCCGTCAGAAATCAGCAACATGTTTGTAAATATCAATGGTATCAACAAGAATACTGTACGCTGGGATGTTGTTTCTCACTTCGATGCTAATGCAGACGAATGGAAGGGCAAGGGACAGCAGACTGACGCTGACGGCAACATCATCAATGCGAACTATTTCTTCACATGGGGAAAGAATGCCGGTGCTTACTGGGATGAGTCAAGCGCTACAGATGGAACAGATGAAGACGGCAACCCAATTACTGTCTATACAAAGGCTCTTGAACCTGAGACATACGAAGCAGGTGACTGGCGCATTAAGTCTATCGGTCAGGTAATGACATGGGAAAGCCTTGACTTAAAGTACAATATCGGCGATACCAATTACCGTAACCCGGATGCGGCAGAAGATGTAATCGGTGTTAACGACCAGATGGGTATTACACGTGACGCCCTTACCTTCGGCAAGCAGCCGACAGGTGGTCCGTTCAATGCAAGCCTTGAGTCAACAGTGGCTTTCCAGGCTCCATTCGATGTCGTAATCTATGCAGGTAACGGTAATGCAGGTGAGATTCCTACAATGCAGGTTGAGACCTCTGCTGACGGTGAAAATTGGACCAAGCTCGGTGATGTTCAGTATTCACTCATCAAGCGCAACTGGAAGAGAACTCACCTCAGCTATGAGGGCACAGACAAGGTATATGTACGTATTCTCCACACAGATGCCAAGTCAAGCGGTCAGGTTTATGACCTCTATATCATGAACAATGGTGAGTATTCACAGAACTATGATGAAATTTCTTCTTCTATCAATGAGATACAGTCTTCAGAGGCTGTACGCACAGAGGTTTACTCACTTAATGGTGTACGTGCAAATGCTTCTGCACGCGGTATTTCCATCGTTCGCACTACTTATGCCAACGGCAAGGTTGTGACACGTAAGGTGGTTAAGTAATATAAGAATTTAGAAGTTAAGGAAGTTAAAGAAGTTAAAGAAGTTAAGGAAGTTAAGGACGTATGCCCTAACATCTGAAACTTCCGTTTGGAAGCGAAAAGACTATTGTCTTTAACTTCTTTAACTTCTTTAACTTCCTTAACTTCTTCTTATAGTTTAGGTAAAACAAATCAAACAAACATGAGAAAACTAATACTATCTGTATTCGCACTGACACTTTCCGCCGCGGCACCGGCTCAGCAGTTGGCATTCCCCGGGGCAGAGGGTTTCGGACGCTTTGCCACTGGAGGACGCAGCGGTAAGGTGTATCATGTCACCAATCTCAACGACACTGGCAGCGGCTCGTTCAGGGATGCCGTGAGCAGTCCTAACCGCATTGTCGTCTTCGATGTGGCGGGAGTCATCCGCCTGAAGTCACGAGTGGTAGTCAGCAAGAACATATATATCGCAGGTCAGACAGCTCCAGGCGAGGGCATCACCCTCTATGGCAACGGACTCTCATTCTCAGGTGCGAGCAATACCATCTGCCGCTATCTGCGCGTGAGAATGGGTGTGGTGGGAGATTCTGGTGCCGATGCATTGGGCATTGCAAATGGCGAGAACATGATCTTTGACCATTGCAGTGTGGCTTGGGGTAGGGACGAGACCTTCTCGATAAACGGCGAATCATCCAAGAACATTACCATACAGAACTCCATCATCTCGCAGGGACTCCTCGGACACTCGGCGGGAGGATTGATACAGACCGACGGCGGTGTGACCATCTACCGCACACTCTATATGAACAACGACACCCGTAACCCCAAGTTCAAGGGACGCCACCAGTATGTAAACAATATCGTGTATAACTGGAAGACGGCGGCATATATCATGGGTGGCGACTCCGAGGGAACATCCTACGCAAATGCCACGGGCAATGTGTTCATCACGGGTCCTACGGGCAAGGCGAACGCGTTCAGCGGAGCCAATGAGAGATATAACATATATGCCAAGGATAATGTCATCGACGACAACCACGACGGAGTGCTGTCATTGCGTGACATTCAGGAAAGCGAGTTCGGAGGAGGCCCTACATTTCAGGACGAGCCTTACGACTATCCCGTGTTGCCTACGGTTGATGCCCGTGAACTCACCGACGACCTTCTGCCTGACGTGGGAGCGTCGCTGCCATATCGCGACAACCTCGATTGGATGCTCATCAGCGATTTGCGCTCATGGGGACTCAGGGGCGAAATCATCAGCGACGAGCGCACACTCGACATAGGAGTACCCGACACATGGAATCTATGGACTGGCACAAAAGCCACCGATACCGATGGTGACGGTATGCCCGACTGGTGGGAGGAAGCCAACGGCACTAACGTGAATGAGGACGACGCCATGACACTGCAGGCTGACGGATATACCAACATAGAGCATTATATCAACAGCATCAACTCAGAACAGTCGCAGCACTTCATCAAGGCTCCCGTGGCACTCAAGGCAGCCGAGAGGGAGTCGGAGTCGCTGACATTGGAATGGCGCGACATGACTGACCTGGAGACAGGTTATGTAATCGAGCAACTCGATGAGGAAGGAGAGTACGGGGAGGTGGCACGCACCAAGGCTGATGTCATCTCAAAGACAATCACCGGTCTTACTCCCGCTACAAGCTACACCTTCCGCGTGAGGGCATTTAATGGCGAGGAGGAATATTCCGAGTATTCAAACGTGCTCACCGTTTCCACCCGTGCCCAGGCACCCGACATCACATCTCCTGAGAATTATCAGGCTGACGTGATTTGGCAAGGTATTGGCTCTAATGAATGGAACTTCACCGATGATAACTGGGAAGACGACAATGGAGTGTCTTCTGTATATAATGACGGAATGAAGGTGCTGATAAACGGAAACAGCGACGCCAACATAACCATTCCTTCACCCGTAAAGCCCTCAGCCCTGATGGTGAACACATCCGCAGATGTCAAGATAACGGGAGAAATCGGCGGTACGGCACAAGTCAGCAAGGCTGGCAGCGGCACTCTCGTGCTCGACGGCAACAACACCTACACTGGCAGCACCGTGGTATGGGACGGTGTCTTGGAAGTGTCGTCAATAGGAAATGCCGGTGTGGCAAGCTCCATAGGTGCGGCTCCCGCATGGTTGTGGAATGGCGGTACCGTGAGATACACCGGCAACTCGGCAAAGACCGACCGCGAACTCACCATCCTTCGTCCATCCACTCTCGACATAGCCAATGAGGTGACTCTCACCTACAATGGCCCAATATCCGGCGACGGCGACCTCATAAAGACTGGCGCAGGCACACTCTCCATCCCGCTTGGACAGATGAACACCAACGGCGACCTTTATGTCAAGGGCGGTACGGTGAGCATTCAGGGCAAGGATGCTCTTGGAACCAATCCCCATATACAAGGCACACTCCACCTTGAGGGAGGTCGTTTTGAGGTAAAGGGCGGTGACAAGTCTGCCGAGGGTATTGTCTCAATGCCGATAGTGGTGGAAGGTGAAGAGACGAGCCATCTGCATATCGACCAGCGCAACTTCGTCAAAGGCGATGTGTCAGGCTCAGGCAACCTCGTCATTGAAGTGGAATATCTTCGTGAGGTATATCAGGGCAATTGGCGCAATTTTACAGGTAATGTCACCGCCAAGCAGACGGGCACCGAAGGCAACCAGTTCTATCTCGACAACTCAAAGTATGGCGGTCTTCCCAACTGTCGTCTCGACCTTCAGGGAACACTCGAGATGCGCTCCTATTCAAATGCCAAGACCTATAGCATCGGAGCACTCACGGGCAGCTCTTCCACAACCCTTGCCTGCTGTTTCCTCAAGACCGACGGAGGTTCGGTGACATGGCGCATCGGAGGTCTTGGCACCGACGAGACATTCAACGGCAAAATCACCAATGGCATCGAGCATACAAGCCGCATAGGTCTCACCAACATCGTGAAAGACGGTGAGGGATATTGGCGAGTGACAGGAGCGCAGAAGTATCGTGGCACCACACGTATTGTGGCTGGAACGCTAATTCAGAATGGTACCCACGGTCAGGACAAGGACTATACGGGCACTTATTACACTCCAGGTCAATACACTGTGTCTGAGGGCGCAACGCTTGCCGGCAAGGGAAGCACCATGGCTCCTGTCGTGCTGAAGGAAGGAGCTACGCTTGCTCCCGGTGACCACGGCATAGGCACCTTTACAGTCAAGAACAACGTGACATTGCAGGCTGGTGCAGTATTGGAGATAGAGGTTGACCGCGCAGCCAAGACCAACGACAAGCTCTCGGTCAGCAACACCTTCAAAACTGACGGTATTCTTAGCCTGAAACTTGTCAATGGCGATTATGCCGAAGGCGACGAGTTCACCATATTCTCTGCCAAGACATATTCCGGAGAGTTTGGGGCAATAGAACCGGCAGCGCCTGCCGAAGGCCTGGAATGGGATACATCCACACTGTACACCGACGGCAAGCTGCGTGTTTGTGCCTCTTCAGGCTCAGG
>JBJEAV010000014.1:0-5113 GCA_051869395.1 Prevotella sp. | reverse complement strand
AGCCCGATGTGCTCCGACAGACGGCGGTATTCCTTGCCGTTGCGCTTGAAGTGCTTCTTGGTGCCGCGCTTCATTCCGCAATACACCGTCTCGGGTTCACCCTCGTCGGTGGAGTATCTGCCCTCAATCATAAAGAAGTCCTCGCCATGGCGTATCACCTGCGAATCGATGGAGTTGATGCTGCTGCGGCAGAAGGAGAGATAGTGTATGGCATCAAGAACATTGGTCTTACCGACACCGTTGTGTCCGATAAAACAATTGACCTTCGGCGAGAAATCAATAGTGACCTCACCGATGTTCTTGTAGTTCATTATTGTCAATTTTTCGAGAATCATTGGCCTAAAATCCGTATTTTTAGTGCAAAGTTACAAGTTTTTGAGGTTAAAAGCAAAAAAAGTCGGCAATAAATTTCATTATCTGCTATTTTTTTGGTAATTTTGCCCCGAAATTGTGTCTAAGGCACGCAAAACAAAAGAAAAAAATAAAACAAAAGACAATAAATGGCAAACATTAATGAACAAGAGGGCGCACTCGGTTTCGAGGAGACCCTTAACAAATCTGAAGCCTTCTTCCTAAAGTATAAGAAGGCCATCATCGTAGGCGTACTCGCAGTTATTGTGGTAGTGGCCGGAGTAGTTGTTTACAAACAGTATGTATCTGACCCCCGAGAGGACAAGGCAAGCACAGCGCTCGCCAAGGGACAGGAGTATTTCCAGCAGGAGCTTTTCGAGAAGGCTCTCAATGGCGACGGAGCAGGATACGCAGGTTTCCTGAAGGTGGCTGACGACTTCAGCAGCACCGACGCCGGCAACCTCGCCAATCTCTATGCAGGACTCTGCTATGCCCAGCTCGGCAAATGGACAGAGGCTGCCAAGTATCTTGAGGAATATGACGCACAGGACGACAAGATGATCAGCCCTGCCGCTGAGGGTGCCCTCGGCAATGCCTATGCTCACCTCAACCAGCTCGACAAGGCTGTCAACCATCTGAAGAACGCCGCCAAGAAGGCCGACAACAACAGCCTCTCTCCCACTTTCCTCATCCAGGCAGGCGAAATCCTCGAAAGCCAGGGAAAGGCTGCCGAGGCTCTCGAACTCTACAAGGAGATTAAGGAGAAGTACATGTACTCGATGCAGTATCAGACCATTGACAAGTATATCGAACGCGCATCCAAGTAAATGGCTACAGCATATCACAATCTGTCTGACTACGACAGCAAGTCAATCCCCGACGCAAGCAACATGTGCTTCGGCATAGTCGTGGCGGAATGGAACCCCGAAATCACCGACGCACTGCTCAAGGGAGCTGTCACCACGCTGGAAAAGCACGGTGCACTGCCCGAGAACATCCACGTGAAAACGGTGCCGGGAAGTTTCGAACTTATCTACGGTGCGCATCAGATGACAATGAGAGGCGAATATGACGCCATCATCATCCTCGGAAGCGTTATCAGGGGCGAGACACCGCATTTCGACTACATCTGCCAGGGAGTGACCTACGGCATCGCCAAACTCAACGCTTCGAGCGAGATTCCCATCATCTACGGCCTGCTGACCACTGAGAATATGGAACAAGCCAAGGACAGAAGCGGCGGAAAGTTGGGCAACAAGGGTGACGAGTGTGCTATCGACGCCATAAAGATGGCAAAATTCTAATTATTAAATATATTTGTTTAGGGAGCGGATAACTTATTCGCTCCCTTATTTAATTAAATCTAAGGACATTATGAAATTCATATCATGGAATGTTAACGGACTCAGGGCTTGCGCCGGAAAGGGATTCGGCGACGTGTTCAAGCAGCTCGACGCCGACTTCTTCTGTCTGCAGGAAACAAAGATGCAGGCGGGACAGCTCGACCTTGAATTCGAGGGATATACTTCCTTCTGGAACTATGCCGAGAAGAAAGGGTATTCGGGAACGGCGGTCTTCACAAAACACCAACCCCTGAATGTCACATACGGCATAGGCATTGACGAACATGACCACGAAGGGCGTGTCATCACTCTCGAGATGGAGGAATTCTTCCTGGTGTGCGTCTATGTGCCTAACGCTCAGGACGGTCTTAAGAGGCTTGACTACAGGATGAGGTGGGAGGACGATTTCCTCGCATATCTCAAGGCTCTCGACGAGAAAAAGCCGGTAATCGTATGCGGCGACCTCAACGTGGCGCACCAGGAGATTGACCTCAAGAACCCCAAGACCAACCGCATGAACCCCGGATTCACCGACGAGGAAAGGGGAAAGTTCACCAATTGGCTCGAAAACGGATTCACCGACACATTCCGCCATCTCTATCCCGAACAGGTGACATACTCATGGTGGTCATACCGCTTCAAGGCAAGGGAGAAGAACACGGGGTGGCGCATCGACTACTTCGTGACGTCGAAAAGACTGGACGGGCGAATCGCCGACGCCAAGATTCACACAGATATTATGGGAAGCGACCATTGCCCGGTGGAACTCGATTTAAGGTAAAAAAGACTTAAAAGAGTTAATATTTGTAAGATTGAATACCTTATATTATTATTACCTTGTTATATATATAGGTTAAACTAAAAAAACAGTACGAAATGAGAAAATTATTATCTATCCTTACGATGCTCGTCGTGACAGTATGCGCAAATGCGCAGATGCTTGACCCGGTGCATTTCACATCCAAACTGGAGATGCTCAGCGGTGACGAGGCGCAGATTGTGTTTGCCGCAAAGATTGACAATGGCTGGCACGTGTATTCAACCGGTCTTGGCAACGACGGCCCTATTTCCGCCACGTTCAATCCCGTCAAGATGGACGGTGTGAAGACAGTTGGTTCACTGACCCACAAGGGTAAGGAAATATCGCAATTCGACAATATGTTCGGCATGAAGCTGCGCTACTTCGAGGGCAGCGTAACCTTCATACAGAAAATCAAATTCACAAAACCCGATTACTCCATCGACTGCTATCTCGAATTCGGTGCATGCAACGACGAGACATGCCTCCCCCCCACCCAGGTATCCCTGACCAAGAGCGGCAAATCACCCGCCATATCCAAGGATGCCGTCAAGGAATCCCCCACCAAGGAAGCCGCCTCCTCAAAGGATGCCGCCTCCCCAAAGGATGCCGCTGCCCCTTCTGAATCAGCCCCCGTGCTCGGCGCGTCAGCGTCGAGTCCCGATGCCCCCGCCTCCGATACAGCCGCCCCCGCCGATACATCCGCCATTAATTCCCCCGATGCCCCCGCCGCTGATATAGCCGCCGATGCCGCCTCCCTATGGACTCCCGTCATCAGCGAACTGAAGGCATACGAGGACGCCCCCACAGATTCCTCTCTTTTCTATATTTTCTTCGCAGGTTTCGTGGGCGGTTTCCTTGCCCTTCTCACCCCCTGCGTATGGCCAATCATCCCCATGACCGTGAGCTTCTTCCTCAAGCGCAACAAGGAGCGCTCGAAGGCCATCCGTGAAGCCGTCACCTACGGCATATCCATCGTGGTCATCTATGTGGTCTTGGGTCTTGTAGTTACAATGCTCTTCGGTGCGAGCGCACTTAACGCTCTCTCCACCAATGCCATATTCAACATTTTCTTCTGCCTCCTGCTGGTGGTCTTCGCCGCCTCCTTCTTCGGAGCGTTCGAAATCACACTGCCTTCATCATGGAGCAACAAGATCGACGCCAAGTCGGAGAACACCAGCGGTATGCTGAGTATCTTCCTCATGGCATTCACCCTCACCCTCGTGTCATTCTCGTGCACAGGTCCTATCATCGGATTCCTGCTCGTGGCAGTGAGCACCCAGGGCAGCATCCTCGCCCCCACCATCGGTATGCTTGGCTTTGCCATCGCACTTGCCATTCCGTTCACCCTCTTCGCCATGTTCCCGAGCTTGCTTAAGTCAGCTCCCAAGTCTGGCGGTTGGATGAATGTGGTGAAGGTTGTATTGGGATTCATCGAGCTTGCCTTTGCATTGAAATTCCTGTCGGTTGCCGACCTTGCCTACGGCTGGCACATCCTCGACCGCGAGACCTTCCTCTCGCTGTGGATTGTCATCTTCGGTCTTCTCGGTATTTATCTCCTCGGTTGGCTTAAGTTCCCGCATGACGACGAGGGCAACCGCACCAACGTGCCACAGTTCTTCTTAGCAATGATTTCGCTTGCCTTCGCCATATATATGATTCCCGGATTGTGGGGCGCACCGCTGAAGGCCATCAGTGCCTTCGCTCCTCCTATGAATACCCAGGACTTCAATCTCCACAAGGCATCCGTGGAAGCCAAATACCATGACTATGAGGCTGGTATGGCTGCCGCAAAGGCCGAGGGCAAACCGGTTATGATTGACTTCACCGGCTTCGGTTGTGTCAACTGCCGCAAGATGGAGGCCGCCGTATGGACAGATCCGAAGGTTGCCGATATGCTAAACGAGAAGTATGTTCTCATCTCGCTGTATGTTGACGACAAGACCCCGCTCCCAGAACCTATCACAGTGACTGAGAACGGTCAGCAGCGCACACTGCGCACTGTAGGCGACAAGTGGAGCTATCTGCAGAGAGTGAAGTTCGGAGCCAACACCCAGCCGTTCTATGTACTGATAGACAACGAGGGCAAGCCCCTCGCCGGTTCCCGTTCGTACGACGAGGACATCAATGCCTACATCGACTATCTACAGATGGGTATCGACAATTACAAGAAATAAGAAACTTGAACAAGAAAATGTTAGATAAGGAAACGAGAGAGAGAATCATCTCTCTGATACACAAGGAAGTAGTGCCTGCCATCGGTTGTACGGAACCGATGGCGGTAGCTCTTGCCGTGGCAAGGGCGAAGGAGGCTCTCGGAACAATGCCCGAAAGAATAGAAGTATTGCTTTCCGCCAATATATTGAAAAACGCAATGGGAGTGGGCATACCCGGCACTGGCATGATAGGTCTCCCCATTGCCGTGGCTTTGGGAGCATGCATCGGCCGTTCGGAATACCAGTTGGAAGTATTGCGCGACCTCACCCCCGCCACCCTTGCCGAAGGCAAGAAATACATGCAGGAGCACGACATCGACATCAAGCTAAAGGATGGCATCACCGAGAAGCTCTACATTGAAGCCACCTGCTATGCAGCAGCCCCCACCCCCCACGATGCCCCC
>JBJEAV010000013.1:0-5141 GCA_051869395.1 Prevotella sp. | reverse complement strand
TCCGTCGCGCAGCCCAGCCCCGAAGGGGCGACATAGCTCAGCACAGGGTGATAACCCTGTGTTTCATGCGTTTTTCTCTCCCTCCCCCTCCCGCCCTCGGCGGGAGGGGAACAAAAAAACAATTCACCCTTGTCAAAAATCCCCGTCCAATCATTCTCGACCCCCAACGCCGGAAAACGTCGTTTGCCTGATTGACGGTGCAAAGAAACTACTTTTTTCTAAGGTGTGAAAATAAGAACGAAAAAACGAAAAAAGTAATTGAAAAACGAAAAAACCGCTTCCCAAAAACGAAAAAACCATCTGAGAACACACACAAAAAAAGGGTTGCCAACCGGCAACCCTCATATTACTTTTTCTTAATAAACCCCAAATCCTTTTTCTTCTCCGTAAATAGAAACATCAAGTCTTTGGCGATTTCCTTCCTTATATATCTCTTCTCTGGCGAATCCGCCCAATTATTATAATCCACACCATTTTTCTGTATATATCTCATTATTCTGCTTTTCTCCTTCTCCGACATTTCGATATTCATCAGTTGCGCCATCATCCTGAAGAAACTATCATATCCGCCCTTGTCATCATATTCGTCATTAGCTCTGAGAACGACCAAAAATCCTACACATAAGTCCTCATCGTTAATCTCCTTATTGCTTTTGAGCCGATAGTCGCCACAAGCCATACCATACATCATATCGAGCCATAGCCTCTTGTCTTTCACAATACCCGAATGGTCAACCTGCTCATCGCTAAACACACTCACTCCGGCCTCCAACTGCTTTCTTACTTCTCCCATTTCCTTCTTCGTTTTATTTATCAACTCCCACACTTTATCCTCTTCATCATCAAGCTCTCCGCCAAGGTCTCTGTTGAACGCAGACACTAATGCAAATACAGCACCAAGGAATGACACCCCGAATGGTTTTGAAATATCTATCAGTTCCTTTATCAACCTCTTCAGTGTTTTTCTCTTAATGTAATCGATGACAAAACACTCCGCAGCCATACATCCAGTTTGATAATCAATGGTTCTTCTATTGTCATCGAGCCCAACCAAAGACTTCATCCTTCCAAGTTCATCCAAGTTGGTGCTTTTTCGATGGTCTGTAGGATGTTCCAATAAATATATAGCCATCATCCTCACTGCATAAAGCTCTTTTTCCCTCATCCCGATTCCCCATCTTGCGAACACAATGTTTTGCCCATGTTCCACGCCCTGTATGGTGTCAGCCAATATCATAGCCTCCGCCCACACCACGGAAGGATGTCCTATTCTATATTCCTCGTCCATCTCCTCCAGCCACTCTCTGTTATCTATGTATCTCCTGTCGGTCGAAACGATTTTCTCAATACATTCAATCTCTTTGTCTTTCAATTCCATAGCTTCTTTTTTTATATTATAAAAGAAGCATGGGCCATATCCCTGCCACAGCCGATACTCAGGTTCACCACAAACCCTCCATGGCGACCATAAACAAGTCAAGCCCATGCCGTTTTCCGTTCACAGCACGAGCGTCGCTTGTCGTAGTCTCCATGGATATGTCTTGTCTTATACGGTGTGTGGTGATTTGAGTATAGACGCAGATCCTACAACGCTTTCCTTTTCCCACCTATAGGGATGGGAGGCCTATGTATTGTGTTTGTTTACTTTGTCACTATATCATATAGTTTTTGATATGTCGTAACTACATCATATATCACTTCGCTTGTCGAGATGGCCTCAAAATGCTTTTTGGCGCAGTCAATCTTTGCTTTCTCAGCACCTCTCAGATGAGAACTTTCAAGGTCATTGCCCTTCGTCTCAGCCACAAAGTAGATGTGCTTCACAGTTCCTTCCTTGAATGCCACTGCCCAGTCGGGATTATATTTCCCCATCGGCGTACTGATATAGAATCCACTTGGCAGTTTGGTATATACAGCCACGATGTCCTCTTTTTCAAGCGACTTGGCAAATTCCATCTCCACGCCCTCGCTATCCACCACAACGAGGTCATACAGTGATTTCTCGCTCTCCATGGCGTTCTTCCCAAGCACACCTCTCAGGGTGGATTCCTCGAAGATGTCAGAGTCGAATTCCCTGTTCATCTTTTCGTATTTGATATGCTGGATTACGCTTATCGCCTTGCAGTCGTTGATGATGCGGCTGGTCTTGATGATAAACTCCTCGGGATTCATCTGAAACTGCATGAACTTGTCTTCCCTGATGCCCTTCAGTATGCTGACGATAGTGCGTCGAGTGAGACCGGTTCGCTGCACCAGTTCGCCCACGAGGTCGTAAGTCACTCCGCCCGACACTGCTTCCTTCACGTTCACAGTCTTTGTCTTTCCCTGTTGCATTGCCGTTCCGGCTTCAAGCGACTCCTTGTCCCTTATCTTGTCCATACCGCCGCTTTCCACAACTATTCGTATCTCGGTCACGCTAAGACTGTTGTCGATTTCCTTTACCGACTTCTTCACCAATTCAGATGTGTCGAAGTTCACATTATAGAATGTTCTTGTGTTGATCTTCTTCCACAACTCCTGCCATTCCGCCTTCGCAAACTTCTCCTCTATAAACCTTGCCTCTTTCTTGGTTCTGCCGTTGGATGGCTTTTGGCTTACGGGGTCAAACACGAGGTTCAATTGCTTTGTCACGAAAGTCTTGATGTCGTTTACATCTCCGAAGTCGAGATTGCCGTCCTTCTTGTCGTCGAAGAACTTTTGGGTCAACTGTCCTTTCTTCACATATCCATGTATAGTCAGTTCCTCATAAATCTCGCATGCCTTTGTGCTTGAGATATGAACAGCATTTCCGCTCTCGTCGGTAGTGTCCATTTCGGCGAACAGCGTGGCAGTCACCACCGTAGGCCTGTTCTGACAAGCCTCGGCAATCTCCTTTTGCAGTTTGTCGGCAAAGTCCTCATAGCTCTCGCTTGCTATCACTGTCAGCACGTTGGTGTCAAACACATGTTCCTGTCCAAGCACGTCGCTGTCCTGTCTTTCGCCCTTGGCGTTGACGCATAGGCGCATGCCACGACCCACCTCCTGACGCTTCTTTATCTCGTTGGATGTGTCCTTCAGTGTGCATATCTGGAACACGTTGGGGTTGTCCCAACCCTCCTTCAATGCCGAGTGCGAGAAGATAAACCTCACGGAGGTATTCATGTCGAGCAGCTTTTCCTTCTCCTTCATGATGAGGTTGAATCCTCGCTCCTCGTTTTCTCCCTCCTTGTTTTTCGAATCGACCACATTTCCCTTTTTGTCCTTCGAGAAATATCCGTCGTGAATCCTGTCGGCGGCGTTCCTTGGGTCTTGCAGATAGCGCATATACTCGCCCTCGTTGAGTTGCGGCATCAGCTCCTGAAGACAACGTCGGTACTCCTCTTCAAACATATCTGCATATTTGCCGTTCTCAGTCGTTCCGCCCTCGCCATATTTGCGATAGCTATCAACATGGTCGATGAAGAAGAGGCTCAGCACCTTTATTTTCTGTGGGAAAAGCATACGCTCCCTTTCCAGATGAGCCTTGATCGTTTCCCTTATCTGAATGCGTCGAATCAGGTCTTCGTTCACAGCTCCGGTGGCATCGCCCTCATGCAATACGAGACCGTTGAGAAACCTCACCGTTCCTGCCAATCCGTCGATACGCTCTATCTTGTATCTGTCCTGGTATTCAGCCAATCCCTTGCTCTCGTCGTAGAGGTCATCACCGTCGCGCATCAGTTTCATGCTCTGCCTTGTTCCGGTGGCAGTCTTCATGTCGTAGCTTATTCTTGCCTGGGGATTGCCCTTGCCGATAACGATACTGTCGAGATAAACAAAGCCATTTGTGGCAGTAGTGCCAATCTGCCTTATGCCTCTCACCTCTATTTTCTTCACCAACTGTCGGTTGTATGCGTCGATGGCATCCAGACGGAACACCATGTTCTGAATGTCGTTCTTCCTGTGCGTCGCACTATAAAGCACCTTAAACAGAGGTTCAAACTTCGCGATACCCTTTCTTGTTGCGTTGCCCTTGTCGGCTCCAAGCACGCTTTGCGGCTCGTCGATAATCATTATCGGTCTATTCTTTGCAATCACGTCGATAGGCTTTCGCCATCCGAATTTCTCCTGCTTGGTGAAGATGATTCTTGCCGCAGCGTCTCCACCACGTCCTTCCTGGTTCTTGTCCTCATTCATCGAGGCGTTGAAGGCTTGCGTGTTGATTATCATCACGTGGATATTGCTGCTCTGAGAGAAGTGGTCAATCATCTCGAGTTTCTTCGAGTTATACACGAAGTACTCCATACGTCTGCCGTATTGCTCGGCAAAGTGGTCGCTCATGCTCTCGAAGCTTTTCAGCACACCTTCCCTGATGGCGATGCTTGGCACCACGACGATGAACTTCAGCCAACCGTAGAGTTTGTTGAGTTCAAACATCGTCTTGATGTAGGTATAGGTCTTTCCTGTACCTGTTTCCATCTCCACGGTCAGTGTCCTTCCGTCGCCTTCGAGATAGTCAACAGGCTTTATCCCTTGTTCCATCTGCGTCTTTCTGATGTTTTCGCAGATGTCATTGTCGCTTATTCTCAGCGGAGCGTTGGCATATCCCTCAGTGACATAGAAGTCCTGATATGACCCTTGGTCAATGAGGTAGTTGCTCCCCGGCTCTTGCTTCGGTTGCCCCTTAAATGCGTCAGTCACGCATCGAGCCGCCTCCGTCTGAAATCGTTGATGTTTATATTTTATCTTCATCAATTTTTCAATATTTCAATTTTTCAATATTTCAATTTTTAAATGACCCTTATGTTGTTATACGCTTCATCGTCCGTCCAGTCGAGCTTCTGCTTGAACGTCTCGAAGAGGTTTATCTTCTTGTCGTCGGAGTCGAAGCAAGCGTCTCTGAACAGCACTCTCAACGGGTCTTTCTCTGCCATTGCCTCAATCACCTTGTTTGTCACCTTTTCGGCAAAGCAAGCCACGAGGTCGCCATCATTCACAGTGTATATCTTGCAGCCATCCACCTCCTCCGTCTCCATCGGCATGTCCAACTGCAATCCCCATGCGAGGATAGAGCCAAAGAGCAGGTCGAGGTCAGTGCGGTCGGGCTTGATGTTGTCGGCAAATAGGTCAAGCTGCTGTTGCTTGTATGCACTTGGAGAGGCTTTTACGCCTGGATTGAAGTT
>JBJEAV010000012.1:0-5145 GCA_051869395.1 Prevotella sp. | reverse complement strand
TTGATTATTGATGACTGATTATTGATTATTGATGACTGATTATTGATTATTGATGTCACGTCGTTCCAGTTGATGAACTCCTGGCTGGATATCTGGTCGTTGGTGGATGCATTATACACAAAGGTGGAATTTTTCTTCGGGGTCACATCAACGTCCATTTTCAGGTATCCGCTGCGTCCTTGTATATCCACGTTGCCGTCGGCATAGACAGTGCCATAAAAGGTGTCGTTGCCGAAGTCGCGGAAATCGTAGGCAAGGAGGTTGTCAGCCTTGACGTTGAGGTCATAGCTCAGGCGGGTGAGGTGCTTGTGATGTATGAATCCGTTGACATGGCCCGCATTGCCGTAGGCATCGCGGATGACGGCATTGCGCAGTTCTATCTCGTCGGGGATGAGAGTGATTGTGTCGTTATCGAGTGTGTATCGGCAGTTGAGCGGACGGATCATCGCACTGCCGTTGACCACGAGCTTGCCCGTGAGGTTGATGGTGCTCAGAGGTCCTGCGAGCCGCACTTCGCCCACGGCACGACCGTCAATCTGGCTTATGAAGCTCTTGGTGAATGAGTGCATGAAGTCGATGTGTGTGCTGTCGGCACGTATGGCAAGGTCTATGTAGTTCTTCTTGGGCGATACATATCCCTTGATGACGGTTCGTGCGTCGTCGCCGTCGTTGGCTATGGCGTCGATGTCAATCTGGCTCTCCTGGGTGTTCCAGTTCACCTTTGCGTCGAGAACACCCATTCTTCCGTGTTCAAACAGGAAGTCATCGACGGTGAGGTTGGCGTTGGCATTAAATTCGCCGAAGGGAGCCACGACGAGAGCCTTACCAGAGGCATTGCCGTCGAAATCCACCGAGTGGAAGTTGACAAGGTCGAGTATATACCCCACGTCGATGCCGTTGAGGTCGATGTTCAGCGAGTCTGACTTGCTTGCGCTTGCCGTTCCGTTTACGATGATGTGCTGACGGTCGTGGGCAATTGTGAACTCGTTGATGTCGATATGTTTTGGCATATATAAGATATCAGAGGAGTGAACCTTCCATGTCTTGTCGCCGATGGTGATGTTGGATGGTTTCACCACAACGTGTGCATAGGTCACCCCGCGTTCGTTCTTGCCGAATGAGGAGGTGGCGTTAAGTTCGCCCCTTGTCTTGTTTTCATTGCACCATTTCAATGAGGCATCCACGAGGTTGTCATTTGCATTGCATACGACGCTGAGGTCAAGTCTGTCTCCGTTGTCCTGATGCTTGACCACTTCAGTTGAACAAACGAGACTGTCGGCAGAGGAATTGATGAAGAGGTTTGCGTCAGTGAACGGTTTTTCGTTGTATGTAAACTGCGGAGCCATACATTCCAATACGAGCGAGTTGCGCGAGTCTTCCATGCTGCCTCTCAGCTGTATGGGCTGCTGTATGCTCAACGGTATGCCAAGCAGTGGTTTCATCCAGTCGGTGGAGTTGAGATAGGCGATGAATGTGAAGTTGTTGTCTCCCTTCTGCCTTGTGCCCGACGGTGCGAGTATTGGTATGTGTCTGCCCAGCTGCGTAGTGATGCTTGTGGCGAGTGAGGAGTAGTTGAAATATCCTGTGAGCATGGCATAACCGAAGTCACTCTCCATGACGAGGTAGTGTCCCTGGTGGTCATATCCTGTGCGCACTTGCATCTGGTGGATGTTGCAAGTGTCGGTGGATGATGTCATGCCGAAGTCCCTCAGCGTGACAATGCCCTCTGAGTCGCTTATGCCCGATGCGAAGATGTCGGCTGAGAGTGATGCGGTGAAAGTGGCGTCGCCCCATTTTTCGCTCAGTCGTGTTACGGCCGGGCGGAAATTCCCGAGCATTGCCTCTATCTGTATTGTCTTGCCCTTTCCTTTCTCTCCGGTTCCTAAATGTCCTTCTGCTGTGAGGCTGATGTTAGGGTCGTCTATCGACACACTTCCCGTGATGTCATCCTTAGCGTATGTTCCGTCGATGTCGATATTGCTGTATGTGTATCCGTTAAACGCGAATTTTGAAATCACTCCCTTTGCGCTTACAGTTGGCGAACCTCCTTTGGGATTGCTGCCGCTGAATGAGATGTCAGTTGTGATGTCTCCGAGACGTTCGTCACCGAGCAGTGTGCCCAAGGCGATGTCGTCGGTGAGCAGGTGTCCGCTGAATTGTCGGTTGGCATTTCCTTCTATCGACAGGTTTGCCTTGCCTATTCCAGTGGATAGGGTGGTGTGGGCTGAGATGTCGCCATTGGCATTTCCGTTGCCGTGGCCTTGGAGTGAAATGTCGCCGAGACGATACACGGCTTCTGGTATGTTAATGTCCTTTCCCTTAATGTTTTGCGATAGAAACTCTATAGTTTTTGCTGAAGCGTTGAAACGGTCGAGGTTGATGTTCCAACTGGTGTGTGGCGATGTTGATTCATACCATCCGTTGGCTATGATATTGAGGTCGCCCGAGTTGGAGGTGAGGTTTAGGTTTGACACGTTGATATGTTTGCCGGTGCCGTTGACGGCTATGTTAAGTGTTACCTTGCTATGGAAGTCACCCAGTCCGGGTACAAGGGCTGAGATGTCGGCAAGTGTGATGTCCGAGGGTGTGATTCTTCCCTCGTATCTTATTGAGTTGCGGTCGATGCCGCCTTGCGCGTCGAGTCGGTATTTTACCTTAAATTTGTCGATGCTTATCCTCGAGTGGGGCATCTGGAGTGAGAAGTCGGTGAGGTGTCCTCCGGCCTTTCCTGCTGTGAGGTTGAACTTGATGTTGTCCACCTTCAGTCCCGATTGTTCCTTGGCGGTGAGTTTCTTCACCGACACGTCGAGCGAGTCGTTGGTGAGAGTGCGCAGTATGATATATGTGCCTATCTCCGACATTCGGATGTGGTTGGTGTCGAATCTCCCTCGGTGTGCCGGTTTGTCCCATTGGTCGTAGCTGACGCTGCAGTGGCGCATGATGTATGAGTTGACAGCAATGTCGAGTGGTTTCTTCTCGTTTGTGGAGTCCTTAGAGGCGAGGGCGTCGATGGCAAACTGGAAGTTGTGTGGGGTGTTTGCGTTTAGGCGGTAGAGGTTGAAGTGGGTGGCGAACATCTGTGCCGAGGATATGCGTATTCGTCCCTCAATGAGTTCCAGGGGGTCAATCCTCACAGCCAGTCGTGCCGCCCTGACCATTGGTTTTCCGACTTGGTCATAGATGGTGGTGTTGTCGATGATGATACGGTTGAACATTCCGAGGTCGATGCGTCCCACTTCAACCTTGGTATTTAGAGTCTTTGCCACGAGTTGCGCCACGGTGTCGGCGAGCATCCTCTGTATATATGGCACGTTAATCAGGGCTGCGGTCAGGAAGTAGAATCCGACCACCGTCCACAACGTTACATTTATTATATGTTTAATCCACTTCAATGCGTCAGAATTTTGTTATATCGGGATTGCAAAATGATTGCAAATCCATTATTTGGGCACAAAATTACTAAAAAATGTCGCAAAAACGACGAAATGTTTGAAATAAGTGCTAATAATTTGAATTTTTTATGTAATTTTGCAGCGAATATAACGCAAATGTCTAACAAAGTAATACAAAATGGCTAATTTATTCAGGTTGCGCAAAGGTCTTGACATTAACCTGTCGGGCAAGGCTGAGAGAAAGAAACTCCAGCTGAAGTCCAATGGCAAGTATGCCCTCCAGCCCGACTGCTTTGAGGGGGTTGTTCCCAAGGTTGTCGTTAAGGAAGGTGACAAGGTGAAGGCCGGCGACGCATTATTTATCAACAAGAATTGTACGGAGATGAAGTTTGCATCTCCTGTGAGTGGCACGGTAACTGCCGTGGAACGTGGTGAGCGCAGAAAAGTGCTCGCCGTGAAGGTTCAGGCTGATGCCACTCAAGTATTCACTGATTTCGGAGTAAAGGATGTTGCCTCGCTCACTGGCGAGCAGGTGAAGGCCGCCTTGCTTGAGGCTGGTCTCTTCGGCTACATCAACCAGTTGCCGTATGACGTGGTGACCACTCCCGATTCCGATCCCAAGGCCATCTTCGTGTCGGCGCTCAGGGACAAGCCCCTCGCCGCTGACTTCGAGTTTGAGCTGCAGGGACAGGAGAAGGAATGGCAAGCCGGTCTTACGGCCCTCTCGAAGATTGCGAAGACCTGTCTCGGCATAGGTACCAAGCAGACCTCTGCCGCCCTTACCTCTGCCAAGGATGTTGAGGTGAACGTCTTCGAGGGTCCGTGTCCTGCCGGAAACGTGGGTGTGCAGATTAACCATGTCTCTCCTGTCAACAAGGGCGAGGTGGTATGGACTGTTGACCCTTCGGCTGTAATCTTCTTCGGTCGCCTGTTCCTTACTGGCAAGGTGGATTTGCGCCGTCTTGTGGCTCTTTGCGGCAGCGAGGTTAAGAACCCGCAGTATGTGGAGATGCTCGTCGGCGAGGAACTTTCTACTCTTTTGAGCAACTCCTACGATGCCAAGCACACCGTGAGAATCATCAACGGCAACGTGTTGACAGGCCGTGTGACAACCAAAGATGGCTATCTCGGGGCACACACCTCGGAGATTACCGTGATACCCGAAGGCAATGATGCCGACGAGTTTGCCGGTTGGATTATGCCCAGGTTCAAGCAGTTCTCTGTCAACCGCAGCTATTTCTCCTGGCTCTTCGGCAATAAGTCATACGCCCTCGACGCCCGCGTGAAGGGTGGTGAGCGCCACATGGTTATGAGCGGTGAGTATGACAAGGTGATGCCAATGGACATCTATCCCGAATATCTCATCAAGGCCATCATCACCGGCAACATCGACAAGATGGAGCAGTTGGGTATATATGAGGTTAGTCCTGAGGACTTTGCGTTGGCAGAGTTCGTGGATAGCTCGAAGCTCGAACTGCAGCGCATCGTGCGTGAGGGACTGAACATGCTGAGGAGAGAGAATAATTAAAGAATTAAAAAATTAAAGAATGAAAAAATTAAAGAATTATATGTTAGGATTTAAGATATTGCAGCCAATGCGGCTCGAAACTTTAATATTTTAATCCTTTAATTCTTTAATTTCAGAATTTTGGAATAATTATGAACTTGCGAAATTATCTCAATAAGATAAAGCCGAACTTCGAGAAGGACGGCAAGCTTCACGCCTTTCGCAGCGTGTTCGACGGATTTGAGA
>JBJEAV010000011.1:0-5152 GCA_051869395.1 Prevotella sp. | reverse complement strand
GCCTCTTAGTGTTTTTTTTTGATATATGCAATACGCCTTCGTGGAGACGCTTACATTCAAATTACTGATTTTACACCTTTCTAAGAAATTCAACGGTGCAAATTTACACCTTTCTGAGAAATTTGGCAAGAAACACGGCAATGATTTATTAATTATTAACTATTTTCTATTACTTTTACCCAATATTTTTATTACCTTTGTAGCCGAAATATCAAGAGAGAGAGAAAACAATGAGAAGGAAAAGGACTATTATATATATAATAATGTGTATGCTGTGGCTTACCACCGCAGCAGTATCGGCACGCACCATGGCGAGCGCTGCCGACGTGAGGGGATACTATAGCATAATGGAGAAGTTGCCTGCTAAGGTTTTGATAGAGAAAGGGAAGGAACTTGCAGAAGTGAAGGATATGCCTGACAGTGCGTTAGTATGTTATTCAATTATAGTCAATAAGTATCATAAAAGCAGTAAGAATGAAGAGTTGAAGTTGCTAATGATGGCGTATCATGGTCAATGGTATGTATATCTCTTTCACTATAACGACTATGCCAAGGCAAAAGAAACGCTTATAAAATACCTGAAAACATGCGAAAAGGCAGAAGAGAATAAAGGTCGGGCATACCTTATGTTCGGTGCCATGTATGAGACTATGGCAAATAATACGAACGAGGACACTCTCGACAACGATGCGAAGAAATATTATCGCCTTGCCATTCATGAGGCAAAAAAGGACAACAACAAGAATGTCATAATCAACGCATTCACCAATCTTGTCGAACTATGTGATAACACCAGCGACTTATTAGGTCTTGGTAATGAATATGAGATATTGAAAAATACAGGAAGGGATAGCACATTGAGATATGGATATATGTTTGCCGAGAAGAGTTATCTCAGTTCTCTATATACCCAAAAAGGAAAATTTACGGATGCCATCAAGTATTGTGACGATATTATTGAGAATACGCCCAATGACATTGGGCATATACGATATATGCTTTTCGCCCAAATGAAACGCTCGCGCATCTATTCTAAAATGGGCAGAATGAAAGAGGCAATAGAGGAAATGAAGGATGTTGAACGTAAGAGCGAAATAAATGATTTAAGGGATGGCAAGATATTGGCATATAGTGCCTTGTGCGAATATTATGACAGCGTCGGTAATAAATAGCTTCAGTCGGAATATCACCTAAAACACCTTGCCCTAAAGGATTCCATGACCAACTATCAACAGATGGCGAGTATCAGGGAGATGTCGTTCCTAAACGAAATGAAAGCTGTGGAAGAACATATTGAGGAGATGGAACGTAGCCGAAGATATTGGGTAGGAGCTGCCATTGTTGTAAGTGTGATAGCCATTGTTGTAGCAATCTTTCTCGCAGTGCTTCGTCAGAAAAACATTCAACTCAAACAATCCAACGAGGCCCTATATGAGCGTAATCTTGAGATGTTACGCAAAGATGAGGAGCGGTTAAAAGAGAAAGCAGAAAAATATAAGGGAAGCAGTCTTGACGACCAAACCAAAGAGAGCATATTAGAGCTATTGCGTAATATTATGGAAACGTCCGACGAGGTGTTTTCCTCTGATTTCACAATTGACCGTTTGGCTGAATTGTCCGGTCAGAAGAGCAAGATGGTATCACAGGTGATTAACGAGCTATGCGGTGCCAATTTCAATGCCTTCGTCAATGAGTACCGTATCAAGGAGGCTTGCAAAAGGATGAACGACCACAAGGCTACAGCCAATCTTACTATCGAGGCGATAGGCAACGGAGTGGGCTTTAAGTCGCGAAATTCGTTTATCTCGGCATTCAAGAAGTTTACAGGACTTACCCCGTCAGAATATCAGATTATCGCAAAATCACACCAAAAATAACCATATCAACACATGTTAAGCCCTAAAATGTGCGCAAAATCGTGATTTTGGACACGTGAGGGGCTTTTTTCTTTGTTTCTTTTCTTATAATCTTTGTACTTTTGCAGCCAGAAGCAAAACAATTGTACACACAAATAACAATAAAGATTATGAGAAAATTGGTTATGTTATCGCTCGCGTTTGCTGCCAGTTTGCTACCATGTATTGCCACCGACAACAATATGGCGGAAGCATTAATCATGCAACAAACCAGTGAAACCTACGAGCTGACCGGAAAGGTGGTCGATGAAAACGGCGTGCCTCTTCCTGGAGTGAATGTAATAATCCAGGGTTCTCGCCGAGGTGTTGCCACCAATATGGATGGCATATACAAGGTGAGAGTGAAGAAGAATGACGTGCTTCGCTTTTCCTTTATCGGCTACAAGGATGAATTTGTTGCCGTTAAAGGCAAGAAGACCCTTAACGTAGATTTGCGCCCCGATGTTAATCAGCTACAGGAAGTGCAGGTAGTTGCCTTCGGTTCGCAAAAGAAGGAGAGCGTGGTGTCGTCGATCACGAGCATCAAGCCTGGCGACCTCCGCACGTCGAGTTCTGACCTCACTACATCATTTGCGGGTAAGATTCCCGGTATGGTGGCATGGCAGACGGGCGGTCTGCCCGGTGCATTGACCGAGGATGAGATGAACACCAAGTTCTACATCCGCGGTATTACCTCGTTCCAATCGGGAGCTAACACCGACCCTCTTATCCTTATTGACGGTGTGGAATCGTCGAAACTCGAGCTCTCACGCTTGGTAGTTGAGGACATCGAGTCGTTCAATGTGATGAAGGACGCGTCAGCCACCGCAATGTACGGAGCTCGTGGAGCCAACGGAGTCATTCTCGTCACCACCAAGAAGGGAGAAGAAGGAACCGTATATACCTCTGTGAGATACGAGGCAATATTCTCTCAACCTACCCAACAGATTGACGTGGTCAGTCCGCAGGAATATATGAAATACTATAATCAGGCCATCATGACCCGCTACCCCGAATCCACGCCAAAGTATTCGCAGGAGCGCATCTCGCTTGCCGGTGACTCTCGCTTCCCGTCATGGGCATATCCTGCCAACGACTGGTATTCCACACTCTTCAAGGACATGAACGTCAACCACCACGTGGGAGTGAACATCCGTGGCGGTTCGAAGATTATGCAGTACTATGTATCGCTCAACTACAACCGTGACACAGGTATGCTCAAGACCGACAAACTAAACCAGTTTGACGTGAACATCAACAACAACACACTCTCGTTCCGAACCAATCTCACCGTTGACCTAAAGCCAGGCATACGCCTGTTGCTCAACACAGCCACCAACTGGGACAAGTATCACGGTCCGCTGACAAGCGTGAACGAGGCTTACGCCCTTGCCTTCAATGCCTCGCCAGTGGATTTCGCCCCGACATATCCCGGCGACGACACCTACTCATGGCCGCATATCCGCTTTGGAGTCTCGCCCGGTGACGACAAAGACAGTTCCAATCCATACGCAGCCCTCCACAAGGGTTATCTTGAGCGCGACCGCTACTCCACAACCACCCGACTGGAATACATCCATAACCTCTCGAAGCTCGTCAAAGGACTTGAACTGCGTGCCAACGTGGCACTCGCCAAGACAGGCTACTACTCCACCCCTTACGAGACAAAGCCCTTCCTCTATTCGTTGAAGAGTTACGACCAGGAGACAGGCAAGCACTACCTCAACGCCGAGAATCCCGACAAGGCTAACCGCACGCTTGAAATGGGTGACAAGACCAGTCAGACCAATACTCAGTTGGCTTACGAACTGCGTGCCTATCATACCGCCGCATGGGGCGACCATCAGACATCGCTCACTCTTGTAGGCAATGCCCAGCAAGTGACAACAACTGAAGGCGACCAGGTGTTGGAGTCGATGGAACGCCGCAACATGGGACTGTCAATGCGCGGCACCTACGGATTCAAGGATCGCTATTTTGCCGAGGCATCATTCGGATACAACGGTTCGGAGCGATTCGCCAAGAAGAACCGTTTCGGTTTCTTCCCCGCTGTTGGAGGTGCCTACGTGGTGTCGAAGGAGAAGTTTTGGAAACCATTAGAGAAGGTCATACCCTTCATGAAACTGCGCGCCACGTGGGGAAAGGTAGGTAATGACGGAGTCATCAACCGCCCACGATTTGTCTATCTTCCCAATATCGTGCAGCAGGGTAGCGCCAACCCACGTCCGGGTAGCGACCTCACGACAAAGGGCTATGAGATACAGTCGTATGGCAATGAGAACATACAATGGGAGATAGCAGAGCAGGTGAATTTCGGACTGGAAACCAAGCTGTTCAACGGACTCATCGACATTCAGCTTGACGCTTATCAGGAGATACGCCACAACATCCTTGACTATCGCCTTGTCATACCAGCCAATATGGGACTGAAATACTACCAGCTGGACAATATCGGCAAGGCACGCTCGCGCGGTATCGACTTCTCGGGCAAGATACAACATGCCTTCACGCCCGACTTCTGGGTAATCCTCAACACTACCTTCACATACAACAAATCGACATTCCTCGAACTGGAGGAAGCTGCCGACAAGCCATACTGGCAAAAGAAGGTAGGTCACGACCTCTCGCAGCAGATTGGATATATCGCCGAAGGACTCTTTGCCGACCAGGCTGAGATAGACAATGCGCCAACCCAGAGCGGTGACGTGCAGCCAGGCGACATACGTTATCGCGACATCAACGGCGATGGAGTGATAAGCATAGAGGATGCAGTGCATATCGGTTATCCCACCACACCGCAGATTATCTACGGTTTCAACGGATTCATCAGCTATAAGGGCATTGAGTTCAACTTCGCCTTCCAAGGCTCAGGCAACCGATCGTTCTTCATCGACCCACAAGCCATCTCGCCCTTCTATGGCAACAAGGCAATGCTTCGCGCCATAGCCGACGACCATTGGTCAACGGACAACATGAACCGCAATGCCTTCTGGCCGCGCCTCTCCCCCAACAACATCATTTATCACAACCAGGAAGAGAACCGTCAGGCCAACAGTTCGGAGACTGTGTATAGCACCTTCTTCATGCGCGAGTGCCGCTTCCTCAGATGTACAGCACTCGAACTGGCTTACAACATCCCGCAGAAATGGTTGAAGAAACGCGGAGTGAAGAACCTCAAGTTCTACGTGCGTGCCACCAATCCGTTCATCATCTCCAACTTCAAGCTGTGGGACGTGGAATTGGGAAGCAGCGGATTC
>JBJEAV010000010.1:0-23402 GCA_051869395.1 Prevotella sp. | reverse complement strand
GCAATCCAATTGAAAATCCCAAAATAGACAGTTTAATCAATGTGATTGTTTATAAATAGTATTAATCAAATTTTTATCAAAATGAAAAAGAAAAATTTTATGTCAGTATTAGCCATGGGAGTAGTGGCATTGGCAACATTCACAAGTTACAAAAGCTGGTGTTCTAAAGCGACAACGGCAAACCTCATTCTCGATGCAAATATTGAGGCATTGACTGCGGGAGATGTGAGTGACGGAGGTTACAACGTATTCCATTTTAAATACATTAATCCAACAACGGGTCTTGAGACGGGTAAGTGTACTGCAACTTCTTATTATGCCCCAAATGGGAAATGTCCCACAGCTCACAATCATTCTGCAAAAAGTTGTTGTAGCCATAATTGTTAATTCGATTGATGATTTATAATAATTTCTAATACGTAAAAATGAAGAAGCTAATATTTTACTTGTCGGTATGCTTATTATTGTTATCCTGTTCAAATAATTCCAACAAAACGGAATTGTGTGATATTAATATATCGGGATACGAAGATAACGCTATGGATTTTGCCTCTTTAGCATCAAAAGTAGATACATTATACTTTTATGTTGGCGAGGAGTTCGCGTCAGTGTCTATGATCAAAAACATATATATGACAGATTCCTTACTTTATGTTTCTGATTTCAACAACTGCATTTCATTGTTTGACATTGGTTCGGGCAAGTTGATAAAGCAGTTGGTTAATATAGGCCATGCTTCCCATGAATACTTAGGGATTGAAGCAATCGCAGAAAAGAACGATACTGTATATATATTAGATTCAAATAGTAGGAAAGTATTAGAATACGATAAAAATCTCAATTACTTGGACAAGGTGTCTCTTAGCTTTGTTCCTTGGGATTTTGAAGTGACAGAGGATGGTTTCTTGTTTTCAAAAATGGATGTGGCAGAAGATGACAATCGTTTCATTCACACTGATAAAAAAGGAACCATCCTCAATACAGATGTTGCAGCTTCACCTATTGGACAAGAATTATTTATGTGTAAGTCGTTGATAAGACATAATAGCGATTACTACCTTCACGAACTGATGTCTAATGACATATATTGTTGGAAAGAAGGGAAAATGACAAAATCTTATACTGTACACTTTTCAAACAGCAATGAAAATGGAGTGGATGGAAAACAATCACTCTTCATAAAAGACTATTTTGTCACGGCCAAACATTTTATATGTAGTTTTGTGTATGACCACAAACAGAACTATTGTATTTATTCAAAGGAGGACGGCACAATTAAAACCGGCAGCTTTGACATAAATAGCGGTAGGCCTTTCTCGCCGATATTCCAGAAAGGCGATTCTCTTATTGGAATATACTCAACAGACGATATCAAGTCATTGCCTAATTGGAAACCCCGAAAAGATGATTGTGCGCTTACATTGTTTATTTATTCGTTTTAGGAGATAAGTTAATAAATAACATGGTCAAAGATGAGAAAGAAAGTTATAAAGTCATTATCTGTCGTTGCATTAGTAGCAGCATTTGTGGTGTTTGTTATGTTCTCTTGTAACAAGTCTGGAAGTACAGATAAAAATACATCAAAAATAGACTCCTTGGAGATTTCCTCCAAGTATATACATCCTGTGGACTCTATACAGTTTTTGCAATCTTATTATTTAAGTTGCTCATATCCATGTGGCGACAGTCTTGCCATTATGGGATATAACTACAGGACACATGCGTTGGACATTTTTTCAGACTCTACGATCTTGAATAAGATACAGTTGGAGCATCATGGAGAAAACGGTGTTTTAGGAAGACCCACTGCTGTTATGCCTATCAGTAGGGATTCTATTTGGATATATGACCAAGTGGCTTTTTATCTGATAGACAGCCATGGTAAATTGCTATACAAATTCAAGGAAGACAGAACTGTCTTCTTGAATGCTAACTATGCAATGCAAACCGCCGTTATGGGATGGTATGACAATGATTGTTTGTTATATCCTGTCGATGTTAATGGCAGATTTTTTGTGGAGTATTACAGCCTTAGGCAAAAGAAGATAGTAAAGGAGGTTGAACTTGAAGGGGCTGTCTGTAACAGAAACGGCAAGAATTCGTACGGCTATATGACCTATCCGAATGTTTCATTTGCAAACAACAAGATAATATATAATTATCCATACGAATCAAATATCCAAACCATTGAACTATCTACAGGAGAAAAGCAAGAATACAAGGCAGAAGCTAAGTTTACGGATAATACGATCAATCCATACAAGGGGGCTATTAACAGTGTTGAGATGCTGGAATATGCTTGGAATAATGTTCACTTTTTTGATGTGGCTTATATCCCCCAAGTAGAATTGTATGTTAGATTCATACTTGATGGCATAGATGTAAAGAAACATAAAGACCGTGATTCTGTAGTTGACGCAAGAAAACTTTACGTCTCTTTTATGGACAAGGATTTCAATGTGGTTGGGGAGTTCCCTTTGAAAGAAAAAAGATATTCCAATTTTCATGGATGGTGTGTCTTTCCACGAGGCATCATAGTCTATGTTGACAATCTGTTGGGAGAAGCTCAAGATAACCTCGTCTTTGATGTAATAACTCCTATGCCATAAAGAATATTGAGGGAGATTAATCAGGTTGGAAATAATGTCTGTGGTAGGCAAATTATTTAAATGGCTTATATATGTTTCAGTAACAATTGTGCTGATATATATATTATGGTTGTTGTGCAGGGTTTTCCTGTTCGACCAGTTTGTCATACCCACGGAATCTATGAGTCCCACTTTGTTGCCTGGTGACAGGGTGATTGTTGACAAGACAATTGTTGGTGCGCGGATTTATTCCGACTTCGATTTCGACCCAAAGGGAGGCGACCTGAGGAGCTGGAGGCTAAGGGGAATGAGGCAGATGAAGCGAAATGATATTGTCGTGTTCAACTTTCCGCATCATGACGGGAGGGTAAATTTCATAATCAATAATGTATATGCGAAAAGATGCGTGGCTCTCCCGGGCGACACTATCAGCATAGAAGAAGGGTATTATCGGAACAATAACCACAAGGGGGTGTTAGGGGTGGAAAGTGCGCAGAATGCCCTTCATGCAATGACTGACAGTATGATATGGCGTCAGGCATTATACACAATGCCGTTCGACGGACATCTGCCGTGGACCATTCGCAATATGGGACCGCTATATATTCCGAGAAAAGGCGACATAATTCCCATAACGGCTAAGGAGGCTTGTGTATATAGGATGTTGCTCGAATGGGAAACGGGGAAAAAGGTGGATTTCGACTGGAACAGCAATACGGCAAAAAACAACGGGAAGGAATTCACAAGTCATACATTCAGCCACAACTATTATTTTATGGCCGGCGATAATGTATGTGACTCCAACGATTCGAGATATTGGGGATTGGTGCCTGAGGAGTATATAGTGGGAGTCGTGAGATGGGTGAGCTATTCCTTAAACAAGGGCGATGGTGAATTGAACAAGGAGAGGGTTTTTCTGTCTCTGATGGATAATTAACAAAACGAGGAATGAACGAAGTATTGACCATAATAAAGAACAGGGCTGTCGTCAGATTGTCGATGACTGACATTTGCTTATGCCTGTGGTATGTCTATGTGGTGGCAAGTGCGTTGACATCCACGGGTTATCCCTGCTATCATACTGTTTCAGGGGCTACATATATGCTTTCGCTCTACCTTGCGCTAAGGATAGTGTTCACGGCATCACATATAAGGGGCAAGTATGTGATGTGGGGAATCATTATGTGGTCGGTGTATGAATTGGGATATGGGGTAATGCAGTTGGTGGAAGGCAGCAGCAATCATTATCTCTACCCAATGACTGGCACATTCCTTAATCCAGGTCCATATTCGGCAAGTCTTGCCATTGCACTCGTGATGTTATGCCATTACCTGAAGGAAACAGGTGATGGTATTGTTATTTACAAAGGAGTAACATCGAGACATGCGGTGGAACTGTTGACTATGTGTTTTGTAGTTATTCTTCCTTCAACGTGGAGCAGAGCTGCCCTCTTCTCTGTAGCCTTTTGTTTGGTGCTGATTTATTGGGATGTGATAAGACGGAGAATATGGTGGTTTTCGGGTGCCGGAGTTGTGGTTTGTGCCGTGATGTATATAGCCAAGTCAGGTTCGGCGCATGGAAGGCTTGCCGTAAATTACATAGCGGCACATTGCCTTATGGACAATCCTTTGACTGGTAGCGGCATAGGGAGTTTTTTCCATTCATACGCTGAAAAGACGGCGGAACTAAGTGCCGCAGGATTTGCGCTTGACCCGAAACACATTGACGTGCTGGAATATGCCTTCAACGATTTATTGCTGATAGGAGTGGAGCAAGGGCTTCTTGGGCTTGCGTTGTGCCTTGCTCTCCTGATGCTTGTATTCCGTTCGCTGTGGAATAAGTCGCGGGCATTGTCTTACGGACTATTGTCATTGCTGATATTCTCGTTGTTTTCCTATCCCTTTGAACTATTGCCATATCAGATTGTTGCGGTGATAATCATGGCTTATTCCGCCACGGATGACAAGGGTGTCAGGATAAATGCGGCTGTGGTTGGTGTTGTATCGGTGGTTTTGGCTTTGTTGCCGTGGAATTATTCTGTGGCAAAACAGAAGGCAGAGGATGACTATAGGATGATAGCCGGGATAACAGACAAGGCCTTTGTCAACGATTATTACGAATTGCTTCCATTGTTGGAAGACAATCGCAACTTCCTTTTTGACTTCGGCAAGATGCTGTCTGTCCAAGGCAGATACAACGACAGTAATGCCATGTTGCGCAAAGGCACCCTAATCAGCAACGATCCTATGTTTTATGTGCTGCAAGGCAATAACTATAAGCATATGGGACTGAATGACAAGGCGGAGACCATGTATCGGAAAGCATATCGGATAATGCCCAACAGGCTTTATCCGTTATACAAGCTCATGCTGCTGTATAAAGACAACAACGACAGGAAGGGAATGAAGGCGATGGCAACAAGAATACTCAATTTTCAAGAAAAGGTGAAGTCGCCTGCTACGAGAGAAATGAAGAAAGAGGCAAAACAAATAATTGAAGAAAAAAATGAATAAGTGCTTTTTTATCATAATAGTATGGGTCGTGGCTCTATGTGCCTTCGGACAAAACACGCTATCCCTACCATCCGCTATCGCTATGGCACGGGAGAGGTCGTATGACGCTATGGTGGCACGGCTCAACTATATGAGCCAGTATTGGAGCTATCGCTCGTTTAAGGCGGAGCTGCTGCCTTCGATTAATATCTATGGCAACCTGCTGCAGTTCGACCGCTCGATGGTTGAGACACGTAACTTTGACGACGGCAGAATATCTTATGTGGAGAACAACTCGATGAGCAACAGCGTGTCGTTGTCCATCGACCAGAACATCGTGGCTCTCGGAGGTAAGCTGTCAGTGCAGTCATACCTGTATAAACTCGACCAATACAGCTATGACAAGACTACATACAACAGCCGCCCAGTCAGATTGAGCTACACCCAACCGCTGAGGGCATTCAACAGTCTGAAATGGCAAAAGAAGACCGAACCCCTGAAATATGAGCAGGCTAAGAGGGCATACCTTGAGGCTATGGAGAATGTGGGGATTCAGGTGGTGAACTTGTTCTTCAACGTGCTGTCGGCACAGTCGGTGTATAAGCAGAGCGTGGCTAACAAGAAAGACCGTGAGTATCTGTATGAAATAGCAAAGAAGCGACATGAACTTGGGACAGTGACAAAAAGTGAGATACTGCAACTCGAACTGTCGGTGCTGAACGCTGACGTGGAAGTGGCAAACAACCTGCTGACGCTCGACAACTGCAAGTTTAGCCTGTTCTCCTATCTGCGAATGGCTGACTACAAGGATATAGAACTGCTGCCGCCATATACCATAAGCGACAAGGCAATAGCGGTGAATGACGTGGTGGCAAAGGCATTGGACAATTCAAGCCACAATATGCAACAGCAAATAAGCATACTGGAAGCCCGCAGGTCACTTGCACAGGCAAAGGCTAACAAGGGACTGCAGATGCAGCTAAGCAGCGAAATAGGATTCAACAGGACTGCGGAGACTCTTAAGGGAGCATATAGCGGACTCAAGGACAATGAAATAATAGGCCTTACGGTGTCATTGCCCATATTCGACTGGGGAGTGAGCAAGGGAAGGGTGAAAATGGCTGAGGCTGACCTCGAAGCTACTAAGGTCAGGGAGGAGCAGTCGCACGAGACTTATCTGCAGTCGCTGAGGATGTGTGTCATGCAGTATAACGCCCAAGCGTCGCAATGCCGAAACGCACTCAGGGCACTCGACATTGCCGACGAGAGATATGACATCACAAAAAGAAGGTTTGAGACTGGAGCCATAAGTGTGACTGACTTGAACACGGCACAGCAGGAGGCGGAAGCCGCAAGGTCGCAATACATAAGCCTGCTTAAGTCATACTGGAGCAACTACTATCTGATACAGAAGGAGACTCTGTACGATTGGGAGAGAAACTGTGATATTTTGGAGTGAGGGAAGTTAAGGAAGTTAAAGAAGTTAAAGAAGATGTTCAATAAGAAAGTTATTATTTCGGTAATTATACTTGCTGTTATTGCAGGTTTGGCTTATATTGTTTATTCGTTTGCCAAAGGTGATAAGGCGGACGGGAAGGACGAGGTGAGTAATCAGGAGAGGGAAGAGGCAGTCGTGGAGGTGGATACTATGGTGCTTCGCCGACAGACATTCCAAAAACAGGTGCTGTGCAACGGAAAACTAAGAGCCATGAGACGGGCGGAACTTATATGTCCGAAGGCAGGGGAGATACTGCAAAGCGTGAACGTGAGGAACGGACAACTTGTGACTGAGGGAATGACATTGGCTGTTGCCGACACCCGTGAAAGAAAGGATGCACTCGAGAAAGCCAAGCACGACCTCGAAAAGGCCAAGGTGGAACTGCAGGACAAACTCATAGGACTGGGATATGACGGAAACACAGACAACGTGCCGGCTGATGTGCTGAAAAGGGTAGAGGTGACATCGGGGTATTACTCGGCACGGTTTGCACTGCGTTCCACCGAACAGGCACTGCACGACTGTACGTTGAAAGCTCCTTTCAGCGGACGTATTGCCGACCTCGTGGCAAGGCCTCACCAACGTGGTGACAAGTTCTGCACGCTGATAGACGACTCGTTCTTTGACGTGGAGTTCAAAATACTGGAGGCGGAGCTTGTTTCTGTACGTATGGGTACTGTAGTAAAGGTGTCGCCCTTTGTGGATAATGAACTGTCGTTAACTGGTGCGGTGACGGAAATAAATCCATCGGTGGATGACAAGGGACTGGTGTCGGTCAAGGCTCGGGTGAAAAACACATCAGGCAGACTGTTGGACGGAATGAACGTAAGGGTGATAATAGAGAACTCTGTAAGCGGAATGTTCGTGGTGCCGAAGGAGGCTGTGGTGGAGCGTGACGGATATAACGTGGTGTTTGTGTATAACCGTGAAACACGCCGTGCGGTATGGACATACGTGGATATACTATACAGTAATCTCACGAGCTTTGCCATTACGGGATGCAATCGGAAGAACACCACAGTTAAAGAGGGTGACATAGTCATCACCTCGGGAAATCTCAATCTTGCGGATGACACGGAAGTGAAAGTTAAATAATGAATTGCAGTTATGCTACGAAATATTATCCACCGACCTATTGCCGTGACGATGACGCTCATTGCCATCGCCACTCTCGGTGTGCTTGCCCTTGGGCGCATACCGGTGTCGCTAATGCCTGATGTTGATGTGCCGCGGATAGTGGTGCAGATGTCGGCACAGGGCAGTTCTGCCCGTGAGATAGAGCAGAGCATGGTGGCACCCATGCGCCGACAACTGTCGCAGGTGGCAGGACTGAAGGACATTGAGTCGTCCTCGCGCACTGATGCGGGAATAATAACTCTCACATTCAGTCCGGGCAGCGACATGAGTCTGTTGTTTATAGAGGTGAACGAAAAAATCGACCGTGCCATGGGGTTTATGCCTAAAGGGATGGAACGTCCGAAGGTAATGAAGATAGGCGCACTCGACATTCCCGCCTTTTACGTCGATGTGACCGGCGGCAAGCCTGAGCAAACATCACGGTTGGTGAGCAACGTGATTAGCAAGCGGTTGGAGCAGTTGCCACAAGTGGCGATGGTTGACTACAGCGGACTTACCAAGGCACAGATCTCCATACTGCCAGATGCCGCAAGGGCGGGAGTGGCTGGTATAACAAATGCCGACATAGAGAAGGCTATCAGCGACAACAATATCGTGCTTGAGACACTGAGCGTGAGGGACGGCATATACAGATATAACATCCACTTCGACTCGCAGATACTCTCTGTGCATGACATAGAAAACATATATATCAGTCACAACGGACGACTGTTGCAGCTGAAAGACATCTGCAAGGTGGAGGAAACGGCTGCGGTGCGCAAGGGTATCGTTGAGTCTGACGGGAAGAATGCCATAACGATGGCAGTGATAAAACAGAGTGACGCACAGATGAGCGACCTTCAGCAAAGCGTGGATACACTGATGGCACAACTCACAAGCGACTATCCTGAGCTACATTTCGCAGTGACCCGCGACCAGACGCAGCTTCTGTCATACAGTATGAATAACTTGGGATGGAACCTCGTGCTCGGAATCATCATGGCAAGCATGGTGCTGTTTGTGTTCATCGGTGGACGAAGGCTTCCGCTGCTTGTCGCCATATCCATACCGTTGTCGCTTATACTCACATTGCTGTGCTTTTATCTTCTGGACATATCACTTAACATCATATCCCTGTCGGGACTGATTCTCGGTGTGGGAATGATAGTGGATAACGCCATTATAGTGATAGACAACATATTGCAGAAAGACTCTTGCAATGAACACAACGTAAGACAAGCAGTGGGGGAGGTGGCAATGCCTATGTTGTCTTCGGTGTTGACCACCTGCTCGGTGTTTGTTCCGCTGATATTCCTTAGCGGAACCGCAGGGGCACTGTTTTATGACCAGGCCATGGGAATAAGCATTGCGTTGTTCTGCTCACTTGCCGTGGCAACATTGGTGATACCTGTATATCATTTCAACTTATGCCGACAATGCCGTCCGAGAACTACGAAAGTCAACGTGATGATGGTGAGATGGTATGAAAAGGGAATGCGCCATACGCTTCGCCATCCAAAAACCATGATTGCCGTTTTCGCCGGAAGCATCGCTATGGTGATACTGCTACTGCCTGTAATACCCAAAGAGCGTATGCCCGAGACACCACATGATGACGCACTTGTCACAATAGACTGGAATGCGGGTATTGTGGCGGAGGAAAACAACAGGAGAGTGAATGAGACCCTAAACCAAGTCAAGGAGTTGGTAAAGGCAAGCACAACGATGGTGGGAGGTCAGGAGTTTATGCTTTCGCATACCAAGAACATCACGGGCAGTGAGGCTGTGTGCTACATAAAATGTGACTCGCCGGAGGATTGCGACAAGGCGGTGGAAGAAATAAAGGGATATGTGTCACGGCATTATCCCAAGGCAAAGGTGGAGGCTGAACTCGCGGCAAACATATTCGACATGATATTCTCTACTGACGAACCTGACTTACAAATCCGACTGCAAAAACGTGAGGGCGGAAGGCCCGAGGTGGCGCAGACACGGATGGTGACCGATTCGCTGCAAAAAAGATTCCCACAGACTGACATCCCAAGGGTATCGACAGAGATATATATCCGTTTCAGGACAGACGCTGAGCAAATGGCATACTATGGAGTGGCATACCGCCAACTGTATCTGCGCTTGAAGGAACTGCTTGGGGCAAACAACATATATGAGATAAACAGCGGTGGCGAGAGTGTCCCGGTGGTTGTGGGTAACAACACAATGGACAGTGCGACATTGCTTAGCAACACCATCACCAACGACAAGGGAATAGACATCCCGTTGGAATATCTCGTAAAGGAAGTGCGCAGCGAGGACTATAAACTCCTCTCGGCAAATGAAGACGGGGAGTTCTCCGTGATAGACATCGACAGAATATCTGAAAGGGAAGCTGAGAAAATGATGGACTACGTAGGTAAGATTACGGAGGACACGCCTGTCAAGGCCTCGTTCCGTGGCGGGTATTTCTCCTCACGCTTAATGATTGGCGAACTTATTATGGTGCTTGCCGTGGCGTTGCTGTTGCTTTACTTCATACTCGCAGCACAGTTTGAGAGCATCATCCAACCGATGATTATTCTTTTGGAAGTGGTCATTGATGTGGCGATGGTGATGTTGGCATTGTATGTTTGTGGCGAATCGCTGAACATCATGTCAATGATTGGCATCATTGTGGCTTGTGGAATAATAATCAACGACTCGATACTGAAGGTTGACACGATAAACCGTTTGTATAGACGTAATAAGGCAAACGGAAACAACAGCAACCGACAGTTGCTAAGGGCTGTAATAATGGCAGGACACATGCGACTGAAACCTATTGTCATGACATCACTGACCACTGTGTTAGCCATCGTGCCGCTGCTGCATCGTGGTGACATGGGTTCAGCATTGCAATATCCGTTGTCATTCGCAATAATCATTGGTATGTCAGTGGGCACTATGGTGAGTCTCTTCCTTGTTCCGCTAATGTATTATCTTATTTATAGAAAAAGATGAAGCACACTTTCTCCATACTCCTGATTATGTGCGTACTGATGGTAATTGGCGCGGCACTTGTGCCACGGTTGGACATCAGCAATGAGCCAAGGCCTGAACAGGGGAAAACACTTACCATATCATACGGATGGAACAACGCGTCGGCAAAGGTGGTGGAACAAAACGTAACATCACGCATTGAGGCCGTTGTGAGTTCGGTGCGTGGAGTGGAAAAGGTATCATCGGTAAGCTACTTCGGTTACGGGCGCGTCACGGTGGAATTGAAACCCAAGGCTAATGTGTCGGCAGTGAAGTTTGAGATTGCCTCAATATTGAGGCAAATGAGGGGGAAATTGCCCGAAGGAGTGTCTTTTCCTACAGTATCTGGCGGAGAGGTCGATACTGCCTTGGGTGATGACAACGAAGTGAAACTGATACTCACCTATATGCTCAATGCCGACATGTCGGGCGAACAGATGCGGCAAATTGCCGAGAAGGAGATGAAGCGCGACGTGGAACGTGTGGAGGGCGTTCACCATGTTGACATTACAGGATATGTCACCCATTATATGGAAGTGGAATACGACGCGCGGCAATTGGCGGTTTACGGCATAGGCAGTTCTGACCTTGTGGATGCCATACGCAACTTCGCAGGGCGTGAGGATGTTGTTGGCGAGGTGACAGCCGACAATGGCAAAATCACAATCCCATTGTTGTTGTCTTCGAAAGAGGAACGGAAACGGTTTGAACAGATGCCACTGAAGACTATCGATGGAAAGATAGTGTATCTTAATAATCTCGCCACGTGCCATATACGTGAACGTAAGCCTGAGAGTTATTATCGTGTCAATGGCATGAACACCATTTACGTGAATGTTTATGCCGACAAGGATGCCAATGTGGTGGTTGTGTCTTCCAAGGTGAAGGATGTGATTAGGGCATCGTCATGTCCTGTTTATTCCTCATTGGCATACGACAGGGCGGAGACACAGATGAAGGATTTTCGTACGCTCGTGGTGCGCTCATCACTCACCTTGCTCATATTGCTTATGTTCGTATGGATATGCGGCGGATTCAAATGGCGATATGTGGCGGTGATAAGTATATCGTTGCTTGCCAATATCCTCATTGCCGTGTTGTTATACACACTCTTCGACATACGCCTCCATCCGTTTTCCTTGGCTGGTATAACGGTGTCGTTGGGCATCATTATCGACTCGGCGATCGTCATGACCGACCATTATGCCTATTATCATGACCGCAAGGCTTTCTCAGGGATTTTTGCCGCCATGCTCACTACGGTGGGGGCATTGGTGATTGTATTCTGGTTGCCTGATTATCTAAGGCGCGACCTCAAGGAGTTCTCCATGGTGGTGATGATAAATCTTCTTGTTGCCGTGGCGGTGGCATTGTTTTTCACTCCGGCACTTGTGTCTCACTTGGGAGTGGAGCGCAAGAGGATGTTTTCACAAAGAAACCTGCGCACACGTTTGGCTTTATGGTTTAAGCGGATTTATTTAGGATATGTATGTAAGGTGCAGAAACGATGGGTTCGATGTGCGTCGTTGTTTTTGTTTGCAGGATTGTTTGCCGGTTCGCTCAAACTGTTTATTGACTCCCTCGACACCAACACGTTTATGCCAAGGGAAGAGGAGATGAAACTGTATATCCGCGCACAGATGCCGTTGGGCGGCAGTGTGCATGAACTGAACGACAAGGTCATGAAGGTTGAGGCTTTCCTTTCGCAGTTCGACGGGATAAAACGCTATGAGACATCGGTGCGACCGCAAGGGGCTACCATCGTTGTGGAGTTTAATGACGAGGCGAGGAACTCAGGCTTCCCGTATTCCTTGGAAAACCGTGTCATAGGAAAGGTGATTACAATAGGCGGGGCAGACTGGGCAACTTCGGGAGTGAGCGAACGTGGATTCAGCAATTCCCTGAACCTGCAATACAGGGCAAACAGCATAGAGATTGCAGGCTATGACTACGAACGTCTATATCGCTTTGCCGAGGACATGGCGAAAGAGATGAGGGAGAACAAGCGTGTGGTGGATATCGCCATCGTCACGCCAGGACATGAGAATCAGGAAGACGAGTTTCACATGGAATATGACCATCGTATGCTTGCCGCCGACAGCGTAAGTATATTTGGCATACACTCCACCATGCAGAGTATGTTGTCTGACCGCGAAGCCGGGAAGATTGATGTGGGCGGAAGACAGATGGATGTGGAGGTACATCCCTCCTCTGTCAACACTTTCGACCTCTGGCAGTTGGGCAATTCATACATCGGCGGTAACGGACGTGATGTGCGTCCGTCGGTATTTATGGAAATAAACAGGCGCAAGGCAAAGAATGTCATACCAAGAGACAATCAGGAATATGTGTTGCAGGTGGCATTCAACGTCTTGGGTTCATATACATATACAAGCCGTTATATAAAAGGTATGACCGACAAGTACAACGCCTCGTTTCCTGTTGGTTTCCGTTGTTTGGACAAGACATACGGTTCATACGAGGATGACGGCACGCAATATTGGCTGATAGGTCTTGTGGCGGTAATCATATTCTTCATACTCGCCATTCTCCTTGAGAGTCTGCTCCAGTCGCTTGCCATAACAATGCTCATTCCGGTGTCGTTCATAGGGCTTTTCCTGACGTATTATGTCACAGGAGTGCCTTTCGGCACGGGCGGCTTTGCGGCAATGGTGTTGTTGTCAGGGCTTACGGTTAATGCAGGGATATACATTGTTTGCCAATATAATATACAGAAGAAGCGGACTTCCCGCAGTTTTGTGGCGGCATTCAACCACAAGATTGTGCCCATTATGCTTACGATACTTTCTACAGTATTGGGAATGATACCATTCCTTATCGATGGTTATGACGACCAGCCCTTCTGGTTCTCGCTTGCCGTAGGTACAATAGGCGGGCTTGCACTCAGTGTGATACCCATATTCCTTTTCCTTCCAGTTGTAATAAGACTGGATGGATATTTATCGGGAAAAAAGTCATCAGTTTGAACGTGATATAGTAGTCGCATGGGCAGAAAAACGGGCTTGGGCGGTTAAATCGTGTTAATTATTCGAGATTTTGTCGGAGTTGCACCTAATATGTGAGAAAAAAGCAGTAAATTTGCACGCAATAATATTAAAAGTACAACAATATGTCATCATTTATTGCAGATAAAATCGTAATGGACGGACTGACATTCGACGACGTCCTGTTAATTCCAGCTTATTCTGAGGTACTGCCAAGAACGGTAGAGTTGAAAACCATGTTCTCTCGTAACATCCCGCTAAACGTGCCTTTCGTCACAGCGGCGATGGACACCGTGACCGAGTCGCAGATGGCTATTGCCATTGCACGTGAGGGTGGTATAGGTGTTATCCACAAGAACATGACCATTGAGGAGCAGGCCAGGCAGGTGGCTATCGTCAAGCGTGCCGAGAACGGTATGATCTACGACCCCGTGACAATCCGTCTGGGTTCGACTGTGAAGGATGCTCTCGACATGATGGCCGAATATCATATCGGCGGTATTCCAGTGGTGGACGAAGAGAATCACCTTGTGGGTATCGTCACCAACCGCGACTTGCGCTTCGAACGTCATCTCGACAAGAAGGTGGACGATGTGATGTCTAAGGACAACCTCGTGACCACTCATCAGCAGACCGACCTGACCGCTGCCGCGCAGATATTGCAGGAGAATAAGATAGAGAAACTGCCCGTGGTGGATAAGGACAACCACCTCGTGGGACTTATCACATACAAGGATATCACCAAGGCAAAGGATAAGCCAATGGCTTGCAAGGACGCCAAGGGCCGACTGAGAGTGGCTGCCGGAGTGGGTGTGACAGTGGATACCCTCGACCGTATGCAGGCTCTCGTGGATGCCGGTGCTGACGCCATCATCATCGACACTGCCCACGGACATTCTAAGTCAGTTATCGAGAAGCTCGTTGAGGCTAAGGCTTCATTCCCCAATGTGGATATCGTTGTGGGTAACGTGGCTACTGGTGAGGCTGCACGTATGTTGGTTGACAACGGTGCCGACGCCGTCAAGGTGGGTATCGGTCCGGGTTCTATCTGCACCACCCGTGTGGTTGCCGGTGTGGGAGTTCCGCAGTTGAGTGCTGTATATGATGTGTATAGTGCTCTGCAGGGCACAGGCGTTCCATTGATTGCCGATGGTGGTCTGCGCTATTCGGGCGACATCGTCAAGGCATTGGCAGCCGGTGGAAGCTCAGTTATGATTGGTTCGCTCGTAGCTGGAACAGAGGAGAGTCCCGGTGAGACCATCATCTTCAACGGACGTAAGTTCAAGAGCTACCGCGGAATGGGTTCGCTTGAGGCCATGGAGCAGAAGAACGGTTCTAAGGACCGCTACTTCCAGAGCGACACCAAGGACGTGAAGAAACTCGTGCCGGAGGGAATCGCCGGACGTGTGCCTTACAAGGGAACAGTGCAGGAGGTTATCTATCAGCTCATTGGTGGTCTGCGCTCAGGTATGGGTTACTGCGGTGCCGCCAACATCGAGAAGTTGCACGATGCCAAGTTCACACGCATCACAAATGCCGGTGTGCTTGAGAGCCATCCGCACGATATCTCAATCACAAGCGAGGCTCCGAACTACTCTCGTCCGAACAACTAAGGAATAATTAGGAATTAGGAATTAATTTTAGGCACGGATTGACACGGCTTTTTATAAAAAGACACGGCTGGGCTGCGCTCCCAACGGCATCTGCTTAGATGTGGGCTTTATTTGCTTAAGGGCTATACTAAAGTATCGACACGGCTTGTCGGCGCAGCCTCTGGGAGCGTGGGCGTCTCGCCCGCGGCCTGCGAACAAAGCAAACTAAGCCGTGAACTTGCGCAAGCAAGCCGTAATCACGAAGTGCCGTATAAAAAATAAAATATTAAAATATTAAAAAATTAAAGTAATGCGCAGCCAAGCCGTGTCTTTGAAAAAGCCGTGGGTTTCCGTGCCAAATAATTTAAGAGTGAAGAAATGAGAAAATCGCTGGTTAGCATATTATGTGCCTTCGCCACTATGGCGGGGGCACAAACTTCCGACCCCGTAGTGATGACCATAAACGGTCAGAAGGTTACGAGGTCGGAGTTTGAGTATTCATACAACAAGAACAACGGGGACGACGTTATCGAGAAAACAACCGTGGAGCAGTATCTGCCGCTTTTCGTCAACTACAAGCTGAAGGTGGCGGCAGCCCTGGATGCCAAGCTCGATACACTCACCTCGTTCAGGAAGGAGTTTGCCAAATACCGCGACCAACAGGTGCGCCCATTGATGGTCACCTCGGAGGACGTGGAGAACGAGGCACGTAAGATATACGACGACCGCAAGCAGATGATAGGCGACAAGGGACTGATACGTCCTGCCCACATATTGCTGCGCCTCGCCCAAAAGGCAAGTCAGGGTACAGCGGATTCAGCCAAGGTGCGCATCGACTCCATCTATGCCTGCATACAGCGAGGCGAGGACTTCTCAGACCTTGCCACCCGACTGTCGCAAGACCCCGGTTCAGCCAAAAGGGGCGGTGTGCTGCCCTGGATATGTGTTGGACAGACACTGAAGGAGTTTGAGGACGTGGCATTTGCCCTTGAAGTAGGTCAGGTGAGCGAGCCATTCATGTCGCCCGTGGGATATCATATCGTGAAGATGACCGACCGCAAGCAACTGGAGCCATACGACTCCTTGCGCGCGAACATTATTACTTTTATAGAGAAGCGTAACCTGCGCGACATGATTGCCCAGAAGAAGGTGGCTGAGATGGTGAAGTCAAGTGACGGAAAGCTCACCGCAGAGGACGTGATGGACCAAAAGGCTGACTCGATAGCCAAGGTGGATGAGGCTATGAAATACCTCATACAGGAATATCACGACGGACTGCTGCTCTTCGAGATCAGCAACCGCGAGGTATGGGAAAAGGCGGCTGCCGACTCGGTGGGACTGCTGAAGTGGTATAAGCAGAACCGCAAGAAACTGTATAAAAAGAAGAAATACGAGGAGGTAAAGGCGGCGGTTGTCACCGACTGGCAGGACGAACTGGAAAAACGCTGGGTGGCAGAGCTGCGCGAGCGTTATGCCGTTGAGATTGACGAGGAAGCATTGAAGACAGTAAACAATCATAATTAATACCAATGAAGAAAGCAAACAGATTCCGCATCGCCGCACTGGCCATGCTGCCGTTGATAGGTCTCGCCTCTATGGCTCAGAACCAGAAAGCCGAGGAAGACGAGACCGTGGAAAAGAAAACCGAAAAGGTTCAGATACCCGAGAAGAGTATCATCGACGAGGTGATTTGGGTGGTGGGCGACGAGGCCATACTCAAGTCGGACGTCGAGGAGGCGAGACTGCAGGCTGAGCAGGAGGGCGCAAGATGGAACGGCGACCCCGACTGTGTCATCCCCGAGCAGATAGCCGTGCAGAAACTGTTTCTCCATCAGGCTGCCATCGACAGTATCGAGGTCACTGAGTCGGAAATCATGCAGGAGGTGGAGGCTCAGATTAGCTACTGGACACAGATGGTTGGCTCGAAGGAAAAATTGGAGGAATACAAGAAGCAGAGCATTGCACAGATGCGCAATGAACTGCATGACACCATGCGCGACCGTAAGATGGCAGAGGAGATGCGCAAGGAACTGGTGAAGGACATCTCCGTCACACCGGCTGAGGTGCGCCGATTCTTCAAGGACCTGCCCGAAGACAGCATCCCATTTGTGCCCACCGAGGTGGAGGTGCAGATAATCACCCAGACACCTAAGATTGAGCAGGAGGAAATCAACCGCGTTAAGGAACAGTTGCGCGAGTTCACCGACCGTGTCACAAAGGGCGAGACACAGTTCTCAACCCTCGCACGACTCTATAGCGAAGACCCCGGCTCTGCACGTCAGGGCGGAGAGCTTGGCTATACAGGACGAGGCACTCTCGACCCTGCCTTTGCCAATGTGGCATTCAACCTTACTGACCCCAAGAAGGTGTCGAAGATTGTGGAGTCGGAGTTTGGTTTCCATATTATCCAGCTTATAGACAAGCGAGGCGACAAGGTCAATTGCCGTCATATATTGCTAAAACCACAGGTGTCAGACTCCTCTATCGTCAAGTCGATAGCCCGTCTTGACTCTATCCGTACCGATATACTGGCTGGCAAGTTCACCTTTGAGGAAGGTGCATCTTATATCTCTGATGACAAGGACACACGCAACAACAAGGGACTGATGGCAAAAGCCATTGAAATGTCTCGTACTTCGAGATTCAATATGGAAGACTTGCCCCCCGAGGTGGCAAGGGCAATTGACACCCTGAAGATAGGTGAAGTGTCGGCTCCTTTCCAGATGATAAACGCACGTGGAAAGACCGTATGTGCCATTGCCAAGCTGAAAAACCGCGTGGAAGGTCACAAGGCCACTATCACCGAGGACTTCCAGGTGATGAAAGCCGTGGTGGAGAACAAGCGCAGGATGGAGAAACTCCACCAGTGGGTGTGCGACAAGATTAAGGCCACATACGTCAGAATCAACGATCGCTACAAGGACTGTAAGTTCGAGTACGAAGGATGGGTGAGATGAAATATTGAAATATTGAAATATTGAAGAATTAAAAGATTAAAGAATTAAAGTTCTTGAAAGGTAATTATCATAGGATAAACGGATATAGGGTGGCGTTTTTTGCCGTTCTTTGTCTCTTTGGACTGAGCTTGCTGGCACAGTCTTCGAGACATCGTGGCAAGACCAAGGGACGGCAGAAGCTACGCACGGAGAGGCGCGAGGACTCGAAGAGGGTGTATCTTGTGCATGCCGACGTGCTGCATTATGACCAGTATGTAAACCCGGACGCCCAGATACTCAACGGTAAGGTGCATTTCACTCATAACGGAGCCAAACTGTTCTGCGACAGTGCCCACTTCTATGAGGCAAGCAACTCGTTTGAAGCCTTTGGTCATGTGAAGATGTACCAGGGCGACACCTTGTCGCTCTTCAGCGACTATGCCTATTATGACGGAAACGACGAGATGGCAATAGCCAGGTATAACGTGATACTGAAGCATCGTAAGTCAACGCTCTATACCGACAGTCTCAATTATGACCGTCTGTATAACGTGGGATATTTCTTCGAGGGCGGTAAGTTGGTGGATAACACAAGTACGCTGACATCCGACTGGGGAGAATATCACACAGACACGCATCAGGCTCTGTTCAACTACGACGTGCAGTTGAAGAACAACAAGTTCTTCCTGACATCCGACACCTTATATTATAATACAGACAACCATCTGGCTCATGTGACCGGTCCGTCGCATATCACGTCGAAGACGAGCCGCATATATACTGAGGACGGTTATTATAACACCGAGACGGAAAAGTCGGAACTCTTCGGACGTTCGGTTATGAAGGACGAGGGCAAGACCATGGTGGGCGACAGTGTGTATTATGACAGTAAGACCGGTATCAGTGAGGCGTTCAACAATGTCATTTACACAGACTCCATCAACAAGAACATGCTGACGGGCGACTATTGCTACTACGACGACGAGAAGGGTTATGCCATGGCAACCAAGAAGGCTGTGGCGATAGACTTCTCGCAGAAGGACACGCTGTACATGCATGCCGACACGTTCAAGATATTCACTTTCAATATCAATACCGACTCGGTTTATCGCAAGATACATGCCTATAATAAGGTAAGGGCATATAGGGTGGATGCACAGGCGGTGTGCGACTCGTTGGTGTATAACTCGCAGGACTCTTGCATGACGATGTATAAGGACCCGATTCTGTGGAATCAAAACCAGCAGTTGTTGGGCGAGGAGATATACATCTTCATGAAAGACTCCACGATAAACAAGGTGCATGTGTTGGGACAGGCTCTCTCGGTGGAGCAACTCAACGACAGTACCCACTTCAACCAGTGCTCGTCAAAGGAGATGTTTGCATATTTCGAGAACGGAGAGATAAGACAGGGTCATGCCAAGGACAATGTACTGATAGTATATTATCCGATAGACGACAGTGACAGTACGATTATAGGCTTGAACTACACCGAGACGACAGAGATGCGCATGTTCCTTGAGAACCGCAAGATGAAGAGAATATGGATGCCCAAGGCAGAGGGTGTGCTATATCCGCTGACACAGGTGCCGCCCGACAAGTATTTCCTCCCCACATACGCGTGGTTCGACTATGTCCGCCCCCTGAACAAGGAGGATATCTTCAACTGGCGAGGAAAGAAGGAAGGCACGGAACTTAAAGAGGAGAAAAAGCGGCAGGCGCCGAAGAGGGTTTTGAAGAATTAAGAATTATTTTTTGGCACGGATTAACACGGCTTTTTCAAAGACACGGTGGCTGCGCATTGATAATGGCTTATTTGGCTCAATGCTATACTAAAGTATAGACGTGGCTTTTTCTAAATGAAGAGTGAAGAATGAAGAGTGAAGAATGAAACTAAGCCGTGAACTTGCGCAAGCAAGCCGTAATCACGAAGTGCTGTATAAAAGAATTAAAAAATTAAAAGATTAAAAAAATAAAGTGATGCGGAGCCAAAAGCCGTGTCTTCGAAAAAGCCGTGGATTTCCGTGCCTATATTTATAGATAATTAAAAGATTGAAATATGAGCGACATAATTCAGTTGCTGCCGGATTCGGTGGCTAACCAGATTGCTGCGGGAGAGGTGATACAGCGCCCGGCATCGGTAATCAAGGAACTCGTGGAGAATGCCGTAGATGCAGGAGCCAAGACAATAAATGTCCTGGTGGTGGATGCCGGAAGGACCATGATACAGGTTATCGACGACGGAAAGGGTATGTCCGAAACCGATGCCCGACTGTCGTTTGAGCGTCATGCCACGTCGAAGATAAGACAGGCGGGAGACCTGTTCGCACTGCATACCATGGGATTCCGTGGCGAGGCACTCGCTTCGATAGCAGCAGTGGCACAAGTGGAACTGCGCACGCGTATGGCAGACCGTGATTTGGGCACTGTGATAACACTCTCAGGATCGAAGGTCACTGGTCAGGAGCCTACGGCTTGTCCCGTAGGCAGCAACTTCAAGGTGGAGAACCTGTTTTTCAACGTTCCTGCAAGACGCAAGTTCCTGAAAAGCAACTCCACTGAGCTTAACAATATAATGACTGCCTTCGAACGTATAGCATTGGTTTATCCCGAGATTGCTTTCACCATGCACAGCAATGGTCAGGAGATGATGTCGCTCAGGGCTGGCACTCTGCGTCAGCGTATAGTGGATGTCTTCGGCAAGCGTCTCAACCACGACCTGCTGCCTGTGGAGGTGGAAACCACCATGTGCAGCATCAAGGGCTTCGTGGGCAAGCCGGAGTCTGCAAAGAAGAAGGGGGCGCAGCAGTATTTCTTTGTTAATGGAAGATATATGAAGCACCCCTATTTCCATAAGGCTGTGATGAACGCCTATGAGCGGATGATTGCCGTGGGAACGCAGGTGCCGTATTTCATTTATTTCACTGTACCTGCGGGAGATATTGACGTTAATATCCATCCCACAAAGACCGAGATAAAGTTTGAGAACGAGCAGGCTATATGGCAGATTCTCACTGCCGCAGTCAACGACAGTATTGGTAAGTTCTGTGAGATACCTTCCATAGATTTCGACACGGAGGGACAGCCAGACATACCGTTGTTTGACCCCGAGACTAACGTTGCTCCACCGAAACCGCAATACAACATGTCGTATAATCCGTTTGAATCAACTGCACCGCGAAAGGACAAGGTGGTTGACAAATGGGAGGAACTGTATAAGGGACTTCATGACGGTGCTATAAAAGACGATTACCAGCAGATGCCAGAGGGAGAACTGTTTGAGTCTCGTGGTGATATGTTTGAGTCTCGGGGAGATGTGTTTGGACAGGCAGACGGTTCAAATGTTCCCGGTGGAGATGGGGTGGTGCAGTCGAAATTGGGGTTCTCGCCCGAAGAGCGTTCTCCAAGTCACTATCAGTATAAGGGAAAGTATGTGATGACTGCCGTGAAAAGCGGTTTGATGATTGTTGACCAGACCCGTGCCGACATACGCATAAGATACGAGCGTTTTATGCAGCAGATGGAGCAGGAGACCTCGCGCACGCAGAAGGTATTGTTCCCCGAAGTTGTGGAGTTTGCCCCGTCAACATCTGTAATGGTGGTTAAGCTGTTGCCTTTCCTCAAGAAGGTGGGCTTTGACTTGTCTGACCTCGGCGGCAACAGTTTCTCGGTGAATGGTGTGCCGGCAGGACTGGAGGGCATCGACTGTGTGTCGTTGCTTCATGAGATGGTGGCTGACGCGATAGAGAAAGGTAGCACCTCGGCAACTGACATACACAGCACCCTTGCCCTGAGCATGGCGCGCAAGTCGGCAGTGACCTACGGTGAGGTGTTGGGCAACCAGGAGATGGAGACATTGGTGAACGACCTTTTTTCCTGTTCCAACGTCAACTACACTCCCGACGGCAAGGCTATCCTTTGCATATTGCCGCAGAGGGACATTGAGCAGCTGTTAGGATGAGGATATTATTTAGGGATTAGGGATTAGGGATTAGGAATTAGGGATTAGAAATTAGGGATTAGGAATTATAAGGCACGGATTGACACGGCTTTTTTATAAAAGGCACGGCTGGGCTGCGCGATGTTGTTGGGCTTTATTTGCTTTTTTGGCTATACTGAAGTATAGACACGGCTCTGTTAGCGCAGGGGATGCGGATGCCTCTGGGAGCGTGGGCGTCTCGCCCGCGGCCTGCCTATAAAGCAAACCAAGCCGTGAACTTGCGAAGCAAGCCGTAATCACGAAGTGCCGTATAAAAGAATCAAAAAATTAAAGTGATGCGGAGCCAAAGCCGTGTCTTTTATAAAAGCCGTGGATTTCCGTGCCTAAATTAATTAAGAAATAAATATAAGTATGAAAAAGTTATTTGTTATATTGGCAATGGCAGCGATGACTGTCGGTGCCTATGCCCAGGACGAAATGGCGATAGACGGCGGAATGTCGGAATTGTCAGGTAAGAAATATACGGTGGTGACCAATGGCTTTTGGACCAACTGGTTTATGGAGGCGAGTGCCACGATGCCGAAGTTTGACAAGGTGGGAATGTCGTTCTCACTTGGCAAGTGGTTCTCGCCGTGTATTGGTGTGAGAACCAAGTTCAATGCTTTCAAGGCGAAGGCTGTTGAGGAGCAGGTAATGTTCAATCTCAGCACTATCCTTTGCGGATACAATGAGAAGAGGGTGTATAATTTCATACCCTACCTGGGTGGAGGTATGTCTCTCGGCTCACCGTCTTTGTTAGGAGTATCGGCAGGAGTGGTAAACAAGTTCCGCCTGTCAAAGCGTCTTGACCTGAACCTCGATATCAACTATCGAGGCAGTGAGCATTATGGCAACATCACCGATGCCGCCGCTCTGAAGACCAAGCATGATCACTCGCTCAACATAGAGTTAGGACTGACTCTGAACATCGGCAAGTCAAAATGGAAGAAGGAACCCGATGTCCAGGGCATCCAGGAGATGTATCAAATGGAAATAGATGCGCTCAAAGCCACGATAGAGGACCTTGAGGGGAACAATTAGGAATGAGGAATTAGGAATGAGGAATTAGGAATTAGGAATGAAATGCCCATGCGCAGCCAATTCCTCATTCCTCATTCCTAATTCCTCATTCCTCATTCCTAATTCCTCATTATAAAAAGATTAATCATTAAATCCCGCTGTT
>JBJEAV010000009.1:0-5172 GCA_051869395.1 Prevotella sp. | reverse complement strand
GCTAAATAAACAATAGTGGGCAGGTGGTCGCTGAAACCGTTTAGCCATACGCCTCCTGAGAAGGTGCGCTTGGGATAACCCTTGAACTTGCCTTCCTGCTGAAGCATATACTCACGTGAGAAAATCTGATGTTTCACGTATTTCAATGTGCTGAAGTCCTTATTGCCTTCGGGATTAAGCAGTTGGGGGGAGAGGATAATCTGGTCGAAGAGATTGTAACCACCGTCGTATTTGATGGTTCCGTTGCCGTCAGCCAGTGTCTTCCACCAAGGATTGAACATGTCGCCCGTCTTTACATCCGTTATCTTTTTCCTTGCCCTAAGCGACTTTGCCATAGACGGGTCCATAGGGTCGTCGTTCATGTCGCCCATCACGATAACCTTCAGGTTAGGTTCCGCAGCAATAAGCGAGTCCTTAAGATGTCTCACTTGTTCGGCTCCTTGCTCCCTGTAAAACGAAGTGGCGGCACGGCTTGGCAAATGGCATACTATCACGGCTATGTCATCGCCGGCCAGAGAACCCTTGACTGTGAGAAAGCCGCGGGTGACGAAACCGCTGTCCTTCTCCAATTTCTGTACGTAAGGATAGAGCTTCACGTCTTTTGGCTCAAAGAACCGGGGATTATACAACAATCCGCAATCCACACCGCGCTTGTCGGGTCCTTCGATATGGCAAAACTTGAAGTTGCGGGCTGCCAAGGCAGGCTGGGCTACAAGGTCACTCAAGGCGCGGGCGTTCTCCACCTCGCTCACACCGATGATGGCACAACCGATGTTCTTCAGAAGGTCTGTACCCATCTCGGCAAGCACACGCGACATGTTGGCGAGTTTGCTCTCATACTTCATTGCGTTCCACTTGTTGGTGCCGTTGGCGAGATACTCATAATCGTTCTTTCCCTCGTCATGACAAGTGTCGAAGAGGTTTTCGAGATTATAGAATCCCACACCATAAACTCCGATCTTTTTCTCTTGTGCCACTGCCGTCGTTGCCACGACAAGCAATAGCGTGATGAATAGATTCTTCATAATTACTATACCTTATTTACATATTAAATAAACATTAGACGTTTAATTAAATCGACCCGCACGGTTGTGTGTGTGTGTATGCGTAGCCATAGCCCTGAAAGGGCGACATAACATAGGATAGGGCATAAGCCCTATCATTCCGAGCTTTTTTCTCTCCCCCTCCCTCCCGCCGACGGCGGGAGGGAGGGGGAGGAGGATAAAACACATCATACACAGGGTTAACACCCTGTGCTGATATATATCGCCCTTACAGGGCTTCCTAATCCATATCGCCCTTAGGGCTTCCTAATCCATATCGCCCTTAGGGCTTCCTAATCCATATCGCCCTTACAGGGCTTCCTAATCCATATCGCCCTTAGGGCTTCCTAATCCATATCGCCCTTTCAGGGCAATGACCATGTAAAGCCCAACCGTACAGTTTGAATGAAATTCTGTGCAAATATCGCAAAAAAATACGAAAAAAACAAGTTGAAACGTATTTTTATTATGAAAAACTTCTTTTTTATGAAAATAAAGCGTAACTTTGCGCCAAGAAATACAATTTATAACCTCTTTTTATGAAGAAAAAGTTAATACTATCCGTGTTTGTCTTGGCGTGCTTTGGAAACACTATGGCACAGACCGAGGACAAGAAAAACGGCAATGACAATGACAACAGCGAGGCGGCTTTTACCTTCACCGAGTCGCAGTTGGGAGAGGATGACGATATGTCGCAGAATGTTACCGTCATCAACTCCAACAGCAATATCTATGCCAATGAGGTTGGCTACCTGTTCAGTCCCGTGAGGTTCCGCTACAGGGGATTCAACCAGAAATACAATGACGTATATATCAACGGAGCACCGATGAACGATGCCGAGTCGGGACAGTTCCGCTTCTCTATGGTTGGAGGTCTTAACAACCAGACACGAAGCGGAGAATATGCCCTGCCCTTTGAGCCTAACAACTTCTCAATGTCGGCGATGGGTGGTTCTAACAACTATAACTTCCGTGCCTCGGCAATGCCAATAGGCAACAAGGCTGCCGTGAGCTTAGCCAACCGCAACTACACCCTTCGCGGAATGTACAGTTATAGCAGCGGCCTGAATGAAAAGGGATGGGCTGTGGCTGGAGCATTGACCTATCGTTGGGCAGACCAGGGATATGTGGAAGGCACATTCTATAATTCCCTTTCATACTTCTTGGGAATAGAGAAGGTGACTGGAAATCACTCGATATCGTTTGCCACTTGGGGTAATCCCACGGAGAGGGCATCGCAAGGCGCATCCACCGACGAGATGTACTGGATTGCAAACGACAGATACTACAACCCTTATTGGGGTTATCAGAACGGAAAGAAGCGCAACTCGCGCGTGGTCAACGACTTCGCACCTACTGCATTGCTCACTTGGGACTGGAAAATCAATGACGACGTGAAGTTGACTACCTCGCTTGCGGGCAAGTACAGTATGTATAAGAGCACCAAGCTAAACTATAACAACAGCGACAATCCCCATCCTGACTACTGGAAGGTGCTGCCGAGCAGCTATTTTAATGTGTGGGATGCTGATGACCAGAGCTATCGCACCGAGTCTGCTTGGAACGCATGGCAGACGGCATACGAATATCTCTCGTCCAACAAGGCAAACCGTCAGATTGACTTCGACAGACTTTATGCAGCCAACGTGGGAGCAAGCCAGCAGGGTGCTGACGCCATGTACTATATTCAGGCAAAGCACAACAACCAGTTGGACATCAAACTCTCATCCACTCTCGACATGAACCTGACGGATAAGTCGAAGCTCGTGATGGGACTTAACCTCGGTACCACCAAGGGCATGCACTATCAGACGATGGACGACATGCTGGGAGCCACACAGTTCCACAACCTCAACTATTACGCCCTCGGCACATACGACAAGAACTCCGAGGAGATACAGTATGACCTTAACAATCCTAACGCAGTGGTTAAGGAGGGCGACAAGTTCGGATATGACTATAACATCCTTGTCGATAAGGCTGACTTCTGGGCTACTTACAGCGGCACATTCGCCGGTATGCACGGATATATCAGCGGACGTGTGGGCGGCACGCAGATGCAGCGCGACGGTAAGATGCGCAACGGACTTGCCAAGGACAACTCCTACGGCAAGAGCGGTACGGCGCACTTCCTCGACGGTGGCGGCAAGGCAGGCATCACGTTCAATCTCGGTAAGGGAAATGTGATTCAGCTCGGTGCGGGATATGAATGGCGCACACCTACTGCCTCCACTGCCTTCGCGTCACCCGAAATCAATAACGACTTCGTCACCAACCTGAAGAACGAGAAGGTTTTCTCGGCTGAGGTGGGCTATCAGCTCAACACATCTTGGTTGCGTGCCAATGTGAATGCCTATTATTCACGCATTAAGGACGCAACGGAGTGGCAGTGCTTCTATTTCGACGATGAGAACTCGTTCTCTTACGTTTCGCTCACCGACATTGAGAAGGAATACTACGGAGTGGAGTACGGACTGAACTTCAAGATTACATCAGCCTTCAATATCAAGGCCATCGGTACTGTCAGTGAGGCTAAATATGCAAGCGACCCGACAGTGCGCTATATGCTCTCGACGAGTGGAACCTACGGCGATGACATCTGCTATCTCAAGGGATTCCGTGAGTCGGGCACTCCGCTTATGGCACAGAGCATCACGCTCAGCTATAGCCAGAAGGGTTGGTTCATCGACTTGAGCGGCAACTATTATGACCGCATCTATCTTAGTCCTTCGGTATATCACAGATATGGCAAGGTGATTGAAAGTTTAGGTAATGCAGATAATGACGGTAATTATAATATCCTCCCGCAGACAGAGGGCAACGGAGGATTTATGCTCGACGCAAGCATAGGCAAGCTCATCCGCCTGAAGAAGGGTCAGATTTCAATTAACCTCACTCTTACAAATATCCTCAACAACCGCGACATTTGCACAGGAGGATATGAGCAAAGCCGAAGCGACTTGACCGCTTCGGGCAACTCACGTGGATATTCGTTCTCGATGAACCCCAAGAAGTTCTATGCTTACGGAACTAACGGAATGCTCAACATTACTTACAGATTCTAATAACGCTATGAATATGAAGAAGATAACATATATATTATTGGTCTGCCTCTGTTGCATCGTCACTGGATGTAAGGACGGCGATTGGGACAATCCGGGAAAGACCACTGCGGAAACCTTCGGCAACAATGCCTTGGAGGAAACCAACGTGGTGACTATCAAGGAACTCAAGGATATGTATAAATCCACCCTGAACCAACAGTATGGTTTGGCTGAGATAGGCAAGGACCTCAAGATTAAGGGTCGTGTACTCGGTAATGACATAGAGGGAAATATCTATTCCAAGGTGGTTATCGACGATGGCACCGGCGCTATCATCATAAGCGTTGGCGTAGGCGGAATGTTCGCATATCTGCCTGTAGGTCAGGAGATTCTCGTTGACCTTAGCAAACTGTGGATAGGAACCTACGGCTATCAGCCCCAGTTGGGAGTATATTATATCAGTTCTTCAGGCAAGACCAACGTAGGACGTATCAGTCGTGCTCTCTGGAACCAGAGCTTCAAGTTGCTTGGTGCTCCCGATGCCTCGAAGATTACTCCCATTGAGTTTGACAAGACGAAAGTGAAGGACGCTGCATATATGAGTGAGAATGTCGGTCGCCTGATGGTTATCAAGGACGTGAAGATGATTAATGGCGGCAAGGGCGTTTGGGCAGCTGAGGCTGACGCTTCGGGAACACAGACCGAGGTAAACCAAAGCATTTCAGGGCTTAACGGCATATATGTCCGCACAAGTACATACGCCGACTTTGCCAACTCCCCCATACCCGAAGGCACTCTCGACATAACAGGAATATTCACGAGATACGGCTCTGACTGGCAGATATATCTGCGCACCGAGGCTGATGTAGTAAAGAAATAACCAAAGTATAAACAAAAATAACGACAATAGATATGAAAAAGCTTTTTTATTCATTATTCGCGATTACAATGGCAGTCTTCTCGCTCACAAGTTGCGAGGATGTGCCCGAACCATACAATATCCCCGAAAAGCCGGGAACAGGCGGTGAAGGTGGTGGTGAGGAAGAACTCCAAGGCTCCGGCTCAGGAACACTTCTTGACCCGTT
>JBJEAV010000008.1:0-5271 GCA_051869395.1 Prevotella sp. | reverse complement strand
AGCGCCACGTCCAGCACCATCATCAGCACAAAACCTATGGCAAAGCCAATAGTGCTGATATTGCTGTGCTCCCCTGCGCTCGCCTCGGGGATAAGCTCCTCAATCACCACATACAGCATCGAGCCTGCGGCAAAGGCAAGCATATACGGCATGGCGGGAGTGAGCCACGACGTGAGCAGGATTACGAGTATGGCCCCGATAGGCTCCACAATGCCGCTCATACCGCCAATGAGGAACGAGCGCCAGCGCGAGTTGCCCTCCGCCTTCAGCGGCATCGACACGATAGCCCCTTCGGGAATATTCTGTATGGCTATACCAATGGACATCGTCAACGCCCCCATGGCGGTGATGCCCATGTCTCCGGAGAGAAATCCCGACAAAACCACTCCCACAGCCATTCCCTCGGGCAGATTATGTATAGTCACCGCAAGCGAGAGCATAGCCGTGCGCGAGAGTCCCGACTTCATTCCCTCGGGATGGTCATCGCCTATATGCAGGTGGGGAGTGAACTGGTCGATGGCAAGCAGGAATCCCATACCGAGCAGGAATCCCACTGCCGACGGCAACACCCTGAATATCCCCTCCTTGTCGGCGGTAAACTCAAGACTTGGCATCAGCAGCGACCAGAACGAGGCAGCCACCATCACCCCCGAGGCAAAGCCGAGGAGCGATTTCTGCACCACCACATTCATCTCATGGCGCATGAAAAACACGAATGACGCGCCAAGCACAGTGCCCAAAAATGGCACCAACAATCCTATTGCAATTCCGTCCATATAATAAAATTATGCTGCAAAATTAATCATTTTATTGCATATCTTGATATATTTGCAAACATTTAACACCAAACTCTTGTCAGATTAAGGAAAAAAAACTATTTTTGCACGAAAAAAGTATTAACCAAAACTTAAAAGACAAAAGATAAAATGGAAAAAAGGTACGGACATTTCGATGACGCCAACCGCGAGTATGTCATCACCGACCCCAAGACCCCATGGCCTTGGATCAACTACCTCGGCAACGAGGACTTCTTTTCACTGATATCCAACACAGCCGGTGGATATAGTTTCTATAAGGATGCCAAGTTCCGCCGCATCACACGCTATCGCTACAACAATGTGCCGATGGACAACGACGGACGTTATTTCTATATCAAGGATGGCGACACGATTTGGAGTCCGGGATGGAAACCCTGCCGCACACCGCTTGACTCCTACGAGTGCCGACATGGTATGGGATATACGCGCATCACCGGAGTGAAGAACGGCGTTGAGGCTTCCGCCCTTTTCTTCGTGCCACTGAAGACATGGGCTGAGGTGCAGAAACTCACTCTTCGCAACACCACCAATGAGCCTAAGAGCCTGAAACTCTTCTCTTTCACAGAGTGGTGCCTGTGGAATGCCGCCACCGACATGGAGAACTTCCAGCGCAACTTCTCTACAGGTGAGGTGGAGATTGAAGGCTCTACCATATATCACAAGACTGAGTATCGCGAGCGTCGCAACCACTATGCTTTCTATACCGTAAACACTGATATACAAGGCTTTGACACCGACCGCGAGACTTTCGTGGGACTGTATAGCGAGAAGTCTGCCCCCGATGCAGTGGTTGAGGGCAAGCCCCGCAACAGTCATGCCCACGGATGGAGCCCTATCGCCTCACAATATATAGAGGTGGAACTTGCCCCGGGCGAGAGCCGCGACTTTGTGTTCCTCCTCGGATATGTAGAGAATGAGCAGGAAGAGAAGTTCGAGGCCCATCAGGTCATCAACAAGACCAAGGCTCACGCCCTTATCGAGGCTTTCAACACCACCTCCAAGGCTGATGCCGCCTTCGCACAGTTGAAGGACTATTGGAACCGACTGCTTAGTATATATAGCGTGAAGAGCGGCAACGACAAGCTCGACCGCATGGTGAACATCTGGAACCAATACCAGTGTATGGTGACATTCAACTTCTCACGCTCGGCATCGTTCTTCGAGAGTGGAGTGGGGCGTGGAATGGGATTCCGCGACTCCAACCAGGACCTCGTGGGCTTTGTTCATCTCGTGCCTAGCCGTGCCCGCCAGCGCATCATCGACATCGCCTCCACACAGTTCCCCGACGGAGGATGCTACCATCAGTACCAGCCGCTCACCAAGCGCGGAAACAACGACATCGGCGGCGGATTCAACGACGACCCCTGCTGGCTCATCTTCGGCACTGCCGCTTATCTCAAGGAGACCGGCGACTTCTCCATCCTCACCGAACCCGTTCCCTTCGACAACCAGCCTGGGAGCGAGAAAACCCTCTTCGAGCACCTCAAGATATCCATGGAGCACGTCACCAACAATCTCGGTCCTCATGCCCTTCCGCTCATCGGCCGTGCCGACTGGAACGACTGTCTCAACCTCAACTGCTTCTCATGGGACCCCAACGAGAGCTTCCAGACAACAGAGAACAAGAGCGAAGGCTCAAAGGCAGAGTCGCTCATGATAGCAGGTCTTTTTGTTGTTACAGGCAAGGAATATGTGAAGCTCTGCCGCACTCTCGCCGCCCATGGCGAGGATGCCGCCAAATATGGCATTGCCGACTTCACAGCCGAGGCTGATGCCATGGAGAAGGCTGTCAACAGTATGGACGAGGCAGTGCAGAAGCACGGATGGGACGGCGAGTGGTATCTGCGTGCCTACGATTTCTACGGCAACAAGATCGGTTCCAACGAGAACGAGGAAGGCAAGATCTTCATCGAGAGCCAGGGCTGGTGCACGATGGCGGGCATCGGACTCGACAAGGGTATGGTTGACAAGGCCATCGACTCGGTGGAGAAGATGATGGATTGCGAGCATGGCATTGTGCTCAACAATCCCGCATATACCGTATATCACGTCGAGATGGGCGAGATTTCATCCTATCCCGAGGGCTACAAGGAGAATGCCGGTATCTTCTGCCACAACAACCCGTGGGTGATCATCGGTATGACCGTGGCAGGACGAGGCAACGAGGCTTGGGAGCACTACACCAAGATCCTGCCGTCATACGTGGAGGAAAATCGTCAGACTCTCCACAAGGTTGAGCCATACGTCAACTGTCAGATGGTGGCAGGTAAGGATGCCTACAAGCCAGGTGAGGGCAAGAACTCATGGCTCACCGGAACAGCCGCATGGATGTGGCTCACAGTAAGCCAGTATATCCTCGGCATCCAGCCCGACTACGACGGACTTGCCGTTCGTCCCTGTCTGCCCTCCACCGCCAAGGAATACACCGTCACCCGTCGCTATCGTGATGCCGAATATGTCATCACCGTCAAGAACACCGACGGCAAGCAGTCTGCCAAGGTGTCTCTCGTCATCGACGGACAGCCAGTCGCCGGCGACGTGATACCCTACGCTCCAGGCAAGCACGAGGTAGTGGCAACACTTTAATTATATTTACATATATGAAGGCATTGAGGAGATTTTTTGTCGTTCTGTCGGTATTGCTGGCATCGACTTTGGCGATGGCTGAGACCACCGGTCCGCTGATTGGAATAGTCAACCGCAAGGATTGCGGCAGTTTTTGGCGTTATGACTTCAACTATGAGACCGTTGATGCCGACGGCGAGACACCCATCGTGCTTTCCGCCGCCATCTTCATGACCCCGAAAATACACGACAAGGAATTGAAGGCAAAGGGATGCGGACTGATTAACCACTACACCATCACCGACGATACTCAGCGCCCTTCCAACGTGAAAAGTGGTTTCACGCTTGAAGGCATCCTGACCAACTCAAATTATTTCATGATTGAGTCCGACGGATTCGGGTTCGGCATTGATGTCAACCGCAACCAGAAGTACCTTCAGGGAAGGGCTGCTGCACGTGTGAACATCGACGCATTCCTTGCCGGGCGCAAGTTGCTCGAAGCCGAGGGATATGAATATGAGAACGTGGTGCTCAATCTCGGATATTCCCAAGGCGGCAACTCCGGTATGTGGGTCAACCGACTGGTGGCAGAGGGCTATCGCAGTGATGAACTGCCCAGGATTGACTATTGCATCATCGGCGGCGGACCCTACGACATGTATTCGCACTACCGCAAACTGGCAGAGGATAATATGTCGCAATATCCAGTAGCCCTGCCACTTATCCTCAGCGGTATGATTGATGCGGGTGGATATAAGGTGAAGAACGAGGATGTGTTCAATGATGATTTCGTGCAATATCTGCCCGAACTGTTCGACTCGAAGGAGCACGACACGGATTACATCAACAACTTCATCTATGAGAAGTATGGCAGTGCCGACGACAAGAGTCTGCCAATTGACAAGATTGTGAAACCGGTGTTCTTCGACGAGAACAGTGAGACGATGCAGGATATCATCTATCACCTCAAGCAGAACTCCCTCGTATATGACTCATGGAAGCCAGAGAAGACCGACCTCATCTCCTTTGTACATTCATCGGCAGACGAGGTTGTCCCCTTCCTCAACCAGGAAAGCATGGAGGCCCATCTGCTCGCCAATGGATATGAATCCTTCGACATCGACGACTCCTCCACCGAAAGGCATACCGATACAGGCACGTATTATGTGCTGAGGGCAGCCGTGCTTCTCAGCAAGTTTGTCCCGTCGGGTATGGAGAATGTCTTCAGCAGGATGCCGGCTGAGAACACTCATGATATTTACACTATCGACGGACGTCTTGTCCGCAAGAACACCACTCTGAGCGATGCCTTCCGCTCGCTGCCCAAGGGCGTGTATGTCATCAACGGACGTAAATTAATTAAAGAATAAGGATAAAGACCGGAGGTAAACACCAATGATTAGTGTTTACCTCCTTTTCTTTTTATTCCAGGTTCAGTGGTTTTCACCAAACCGCACAACTGACACCCAATGCGGTACCCACGGCTGCGAGGATTGCCGATGCAAGGTTCCACAAGAATTTTATTAACCTCGACTTGTTCTCCTTAGTCATAGTTTTTTTTAAATTGAAAAATTGAAAGATTGAAAAATTGAAAGATTGAAAAATTGAAGTATTTGCTGCCGCGATTACAGAGGGGATGCGGATGCCTCTGGGAGCGTGGGTGTCCCGCCCGCGGTATAGCCCTGTAAGGGCGGCATATCATAGGATAGGGCGTAAGCCCTATCACTCATGTCTCTTTTTTTTTCTTCCCTCCCGCGCGCCTTTGGCGCGCGGGAGGGAGAGGTGAGGGGGGAGGCTCATGACACAGGGTTTCACCCTGTGCTATGTTATGTCGCCCTTTCAGGGCTATGACTCCCGCGCCTTCGGGGCTATGTTATGTCGCCCTTTC
>JBJEAV010000007.1:3458-5284 GCA_051869395.1 Prevotella sp. | reverse complement strand
AGATGATGAACGGTATCGGTGGTTCGGGTGACTTCGAGCGCAATGCCTACATCAGTATCTTCACTTGTCCTTCGATTGCCAAGAACGGTGCTATCAGTTCTATCGTTCCGATGGTAAGTCATCACGACCACACCGAGCACGATGTAAACGTGATTGTAACAGAGCAGGGTGTTGCCGACCTTCGCGGCAAGAGTCCTATGCAGCGCGCACAGTGCATCATCGAGAACTGCGCTCATCCCGACTATAAGCAGCTCTTGTGGGATTACCTCAAGATTGCCAAGGGCGGTCAGACACATCACAACCTCCCCGCAGCATTCTCGTTCCACGACACGCTTATCCGTAAGGGCGACATGCACCTCACCGATTATGCTGAGTACGTGAAATAAATGACATTTCATATATTGCATACTGACATCACTCCACCGGAGTTGATGAATTACCCCTTCTGCTATGAGCCGGATTCCCTTTCGATGCTTGCAGTGGAAGGGGTAAAATCTTATATCCTCTCACATGCCGATTGGCTTCCCGTATTGCAGGAAGGCAAGATGTTTGGCGTGTTGGTTGTAGAGAGAGACAAGGAAAAGGATGGGGAAGAGGAACGTTCAGTGGAATTAGGGTATATAGCTGCTTATTCTGGTCAGATAGATATCCTTGAGGACGATGATTTCTTCGTGCCTCCAGTGTTCGACTATCTCCAACCTGACGGATACTTCAAGCGTGAGGAGGAGGAGATTTCACGTATTAACCATAATATAATAAGGTGGGAAAGCGGTGTTTGTTCTGAAAACTGTGTTGATAGCGAATATCTTGTTATCGGAAATACAACATGTGATATAGACAGTTTGAAGGCGGAGCGCAAGTCTCGCTCGCAAGCTCTTCAACGCTGGTTGTTCTCGCATTTCGTTATGCTTAATGCCAAAGGCGAGAAACGTAATCTTCTCGACATCTTCAGTGAAACGCCTTTAAAGTTTCCTCCTTCGGGAGCAGGGGAGTGTTGTGCTCCCAAACTCCTGCAATATGCTTATCTCAATGGTTTGCGACCAGTGAGAATAGCCGAGTTTTGGTGGGGAGACTCTCCCAAGAAGGAGATTCGTCATCATCTTCATTTTTATCCCGCTTGCCGAGGGAGATGCTTGCCTATACTTTCCTTCATGATGCAAGGACTGAAAGTCGAGGATGACCCCCAGCAGACATACGGACATGGAGAACTGAAGATTATATATGAGGATGAGTATATCATTGTTGTGGATAAGCCCTCGGGTATGCTTTCAGTTCCAGGGAAGATGAGTCGCACGTCAGTACAGTCGTTGCTTCAGGAGAAGAATCCAAATATTCTCTTGTGTCATCGCTTGGATATGGACACAAGTGGATTGATTGTTGCCGCAAAGGATGAGGCGACATACAAGCACATACAGAAGCAATTCCTCAACCGCACGATAAAGAAACGCTACCGTGCCATTGTCATCCCTAAAGACACAAACCGTTTCCATATAGGAGACAAGGGAACCATTGACCTTCCCCTTGCCTCTGATTATATGGAACGCCCATGTCAAATAGTTGATTTCGAGAATGGAAAGCGTGCCATCACCGAGTGGCGAGTGGAATCATTAATCAATAATCAGCCATCATTAATCAATAATCAGTCATCAATAATCAATCATCAATCATCAATCAATCAAGAGTTTTCCCTCTTGCTGATTCCCCACACCGGTCGCACCCATCAGCTGCGCGTCCATTGTGCCAGTCCTTTAGGATTAAATGCTCCCATCAAGGGCGACCCTCTATACGGACAACGCGCTGACCGCCTTCATCTCTATGCCGTATAT
>JBJEAV010000007.1:0-3358 GCA_051869395.1 Prevotella sp. | reverse complement strand
AGCCCTGAAAGGGTGACATAATATAGCCCTGAAAGGGCGACATAACATAGGATAGGGCGTAAGCCCTATCTTTTAGACCGTTTTTTCTTTCCCCCTCCATCCCGCCAACGGCGGGATGGAGGGGGAGAGAGAAAAACATATCATACACAGGGTTGACACCCTGTGCTGTGTTATGTCGCCCTTTCAGGGCTATATTTGGGCGCTATGTCCCTCAATAAAAATAGGGGTGGTTCGGATTATATCTCCGGACCACCCCCTAAAAAAGTATAATGAGTTAGAATTTATGCCTTAGCGGGAGCTGCTTCTACCTCATCGTCAGCCTTGATGTGGCGTCCCATTGTGATGTAGGCAATAGGAGCGGCAATGAAGATTGACGAAAGTGTACCGAATACAACACCGAGAATCATTGCGAATGAGAAGCTGCGGATGCTGTCACCACCGAGGATGAAGATACACAGCAACACAATCAATGTTGTAACAGAGGTGTTGATGGTACGGGCGAGAGTCTGGTTCAACGAGTCGTTGAAGATATCCTGACGGTCGCGCTTCTTGAACAAACCGAAGTTCTCACGGATACGGTCGAATACCACCACCTTATCGTTGATTGAGTAACCGATAACGGTAAGGATAGCACCTATGAAGGTCTGGTCGATTTCCAATGACATAGGAACGATTCCCCACAATGCTGAGTAGAATCCGATAACAATCAATGTATCAAGTGCCAATGCTACTGTAGAACCTACCGAGTAAGCCACGTTGTGGAAACGGATGAGGATGTACAGGAAGATGGCAATCAGGGCGAAGATAACGCTGATGATAGCTCCGTAGGTGATGTCCTTAGCAACCGAAGGACCTACCTTTGTACTGCTGATGATAGAACCACCGGCACGCACGTCTGGATTCTTGAATGCGTTAACGTCCTTCTGTGTCACGAGGTTAGCCTTAGACATAGCCTTGAACAGGATGGTCTCGCACTCGTCGTCAACATTAGGATTGTTTGACTCAATCTTGTAGTTGGTTGATACACGGATGGTCTTGCCGTCGGTACCAAGGGCGATTGCGCTCACGTTGGCATCGCCGAAAGCTCCGGCAAGTGCAGTGCGCACTTCCTCAGGCTCAACAGCCTTCTCCAGTTTCACAACATAGTTGCGACCACCGGTGAAGTCGATACTCTTGCTCAAGCCGCGAACCGCGAAGCTGATGATGAACAACACGGCTGCCACACCCCATATAGTAAAGGTACGCTTGTACGCACCCATGAAGTTGAAACGTGTGTTCTGCATCATGTTCTTTGAGAAAGCAGTAGAGAACGAGAGGTTCAGCCACTTGTCCTTCTTCATCTGGTGCTCATAAACGAGACGTGTGAGATATACGGCAGTGAAGAATGAACATACGATACCGATAATCAATGTGGTAGCGAATCCGCGGATAGGACCTGTACCGAATACATACAGGATGACACCTGTGATTATTGAGGTAAGGTTAGAGTCGAAGATGGCTGAGAAAGCGTTTGAATAACCCTTCTTCATTGCCTCCTTCACGTTCAAACCTGCGCGAAGCTCTTCCTTGGTACGCTCATAGATAAGCACGTTGGCATCCACAGCCATACCGAGCGAGAGCACGATACCGGCGATACCTGGCATTGTCAATGCTGCCTGGAATGACGTAAGAATACCAAGTGTGAAGAACAGGTTGAACAACAGTGCGATGTTTGCCATCATACCCGGGATTACTCCGTAGAGGCAAAGCATGTAGATCATCAGAAGGATGAATGCCACGATGAACGAGATGACACCCTGCTGGATTGACTGTGCACCGAGTGACGGACCTACAACTTCCTCCTGTACGATACGTGTAGGAGCAGGCATCTTACCTGAGTTAAGTGTGTTTGCAAGGTCCTTGGTGTCTTCAATAGAGAAGTTACCTGTAATCTGTGAGTTACCACCGGCAATCTCACCGTTCACGCGTGGTGCGCTATATACAGCATCGTCGAGCACGATGGCTACGGCACGACCGATGTTCTGCTTTGTCAGCTGTGCCCAACGGCGTGCACCGTCAGAGTTCATCTGCATTGATACACAAGGATGGCCATACTGGTCGAACTCGTCCTTGGCATTGGTGATTACGTCACCCTCCAATGGAGCGCGACCTGAAGGCTCAGTCACCTTAAGAGCGTGAAGTTCGAAGATTTCACCCTTCTTGTCGAAGTCGGCAGCCTTGGCACTCCACAACAGCTTAACGTCTGAAGGCAGGATGCGCTTTGCGATATCTGAATAGATAATCTTGTCAACTTCAGCAGTGTCACGTGCGGTGGCATAACCAACCACGCTTAGGCTCTGACCCTGTGAGGGCTGGAAGATAGAGAACAATGGGTTCTGCTCCTTCATCTTCTTCAACTGGGCATCCTTGTCGGCTGCCTTGTCAGCACCCTTAACGTCTTTCTTTGCAATAGCGTCAGCAAGCGACTTCTTGCCATCAGCGGCACTGTCAGCCTTCTCCTCAGCAGCCTTTTCCTCTACAGCCTCAGCCTCGCCCTGCTTTGCAGCCTCCGTGGCTGTTGTGTCAGCAACAGCAGCGTCTGCCTCAGCACCAAGAGCGTACTTCTGGTTGATCTGAGCCAACAGGGGAACAATCTCCTGACTGTTGTAAGTCTCCCAGAACTCGAGGTTTGCGCTTCCCTGGAGGAGCTTGCGCACACGCTCCGGTTCACGGATACCAGGCATCTCGACCATGATGCGTCCGCTCTGTCCTTCCAGTTTCTGGATGTTAGGCTGAACTACACCGAACTTGTCGATACGGTTACGTACTACGAGGAAAGAGTTGTCAACAGCCGACTGCACCTCAGCGCGCACGGCGTTCTCAACCTCTGCGTCAGAGCTTTGAGTGCTCACCTTGCCCTTCATCTGCTGAGTGGCAAACACTTCAGCCAGACGGTGTCCGGGAGCATTCTTCTTGTAACACTGGATAAAGAGGCTAACGAAGTCCTTCTGGCTTGTTTCCTCTTCCTTCTTGGCTTCCTCCATAGACTTGGTGAAAGCAGCATCAGTCTTGTGGTCGGCAAGCACGGCGATAACGTCGGGCACCGATACCTCAAGAATCACGTTCATACCGCCCTTAAGGTCAAGACCCAGGCCGATTTGCATCTCGCGGCACTCCTTGTATGAGTAAGCGCCGAAATACACTTTCTCGTTCATGATGGAGTCGAGATATTCCTGACCGGCTTCCTCGCCCAGTTCGGCAGCCTTATTCTCATAATGGCGTGTCACGAATGAGAAGGAGAGGTAGAATATACACACCAGCATGAGCATAAGTGCGATAAACTTTACAATTCCTTTGTTTTGCATTTGTTTATATTGAT
>JBJEAV010000006.1:0-5288 GCA_051869395.1 Prevotella sp. | reverse complement strand
TATCGCCGTTGGACATATCCTTAAATACGACGGGGCGATAGTTCTCGGGATGAATTCCTTTTTTCATTTTTACTTTATTATTATGATTATAATTAATATATCTTCTATTTTGGGGTGCAAAGGTACAAAGAAAAATTAAGAATTAAGAATTAAGAATTAAGAAAATCACTTTCAAGCCCAATTTTTAACTTTTTTTCATCCTTCACTCTTCATTCTTCACTCTTCATTCTTCATTATATACACCACCGTGGGCAGATGGTCGCTATAGCCCTTGAGCCATCGCGGGCCGATGACAGTGCGCAGGGGTGTTCCCTTGAACGGGCCATCGGGTTCCAACATATAGTTGCGGCAGAAGACGTTGTGACCGTAGTAGGTCAGCGTCTTGTACTTCGGACGCTTGCTGAGGTCAACAAGTGACTTCGAGAGGATTATCTGGTCGAAGAGATTCCATCTGCCCATATATTCCAATGTGCCATGCCCTTCGACAAGTGTGTTCCAAAACGGATTCCACAGGTCGCGTCTTTCCTTCAGTTCCCAAGGATAACGTCGGGCTTCGAGATCTATCGACATAGACTCATCCATCGGGTCGTCGTTCATGTCGCCCATGACTATCAGTTTTACATTCGGGTCGTCATTTATAAGCGAATCGACAACGGCACGCAACTGCTTGGCGCCGAGTTTGCGATAGAATTCTTCGCTGTATCTGCTTGGCATGTGATTAACCACAATCGTGACATGCTCATGAGCCATGGTGCCACTGACGACAAAAAATCCACGGGTGAAATAGTTGCTGTCCTTCTCTAATACCTGAACATAGGGAACGAGTCGCGTGTTTCTCACCTCAAAGACCTTAGGGTCGTAGAGCAATGCGCAGTCAATACCTCTTACGTCGGGTCCTTCGATATGTTCATACCTGAAGCCACGGCTCTTCAGCGGTTCTGTGGCGCAAAGGTCATCCAGCACACGTGAGTTTTCCACCTCAGCCACACCTACCACTGAGCAGCCCTGGGCAAGACTGTCGGTGCCAAGTTCTCCCAACACCTTGGCGAGATGGTCCAGTTTCAAGCGGTATCTCTCGGTGTTCCACTTATACATACCCTTGGGAAGGAATGCCGAATCGTTCTTGCCAGCGTCATGCACTGTGTCGAAGAGGTTTTCAAGATTGTAAAAACCTACGGCATATTTTTCGCCCTTTCCCTTGGCTGTCGCTTGTCCTGCAAGTATCAGCGCAAGGGATAGCAATAAAAAGCATTTTCTCATATGAGTCAGATATTAGTGACAATCCCCTCGATATATGTCTTAAGTATATGTATTCCTGTCTTGTTATCGCCGCCGAGCGGGATGATAAGGTCGGCGAATTTCTTTGTCGGCTCAATAAACTGCTCGTGCATGGGTTTGAGCACCTTCTGATAGCGGTCGATAACCATCTCCACGGTTCGTCCCCTCTCCACGCAGTCGCGCTGGATATTTCTGATGAGTCGCTCGTCGCTGTCGGTATCCACGAAAATCTTCAGGTCCATCATATCCCGCAGTTGCTTGTTGAGCAGAGTCATTATGCCCTCGATGATAATCACTGGCTTTGGCTCGACATGCACAGTCTCCTTCTCGCGGTTGCATTTCAGGTAGGAGTAGGTGGGCTGCTCCACTGCCTCTCCTTTTCTGAGTTGCTTAACATGCTGCACAAGCAGTCGCCAGTCGAAGGCATCGGGATGGTCGAAGTTTATCGCCCTTCTCTCCTCCTCGGTCATGTGGGTAGTGTCGTTATAATAAGAATCAAGCGGCACCACCGCAACATAATGCGGCGGCAGGGCCTCCACGATTTTCTTTACGACGGTGGTTTTACCCGAACCAGTTCCGCCGGCAATACCTATTATTTTCATTTTTCTTGTGGGTTTTCGTTTTCGTTATCGTTATCGTTTTCGTTATCGTTTTTGGTCATATTCTCCACCATGTCAGCCTTGTCCAATCCCTTTTTCTTGAGATTAATCTTAGTGGCATTTACCACCTCGCTTGCCCCGTAAAGCAGGCAGCACCACCCTATTATGGTCATCGGCAGTGCGGCAGCCTCCATCGGCTGGAACATGACATAAAGTCCTGCAAGCAGGATGAGCGACGGCGACACCCAGAATCCCCATGAGATAGTTCCCCAACGGCGTGCGTTGTACAGGGACATAAACTGGTTGAGTGCGCCAAGGATAAGTATTCCTCCCATGATATACATCAGTATCTCCACAAAAATCGCGGGAGACATCACAAGCATTATTCCAAGTATGATGCTTCCTATGCCAACAAGCGGGAATGTGGGACGCCCCTTGGATATTATCCTCCCCTCGGAGTCGGTGATTACATAATCCGACAAACTGTGCTTGCGGGCATTGAGATAAGCAAGTGTGGAGAACAGTCCCGACAGGAGGAACATCACACCGATGGCAAGCGTTATCCACGTAACGGTGTTCTCGGGATTACGCAGCAGCAACACTCCTATAATTATGGAGCAGATGGCTCTGAAAAATGAACTTTGTACTATCTTCATGTCACTTTATGTTTATATTTCACTGCAAAATTAATAAAAAATATTGGTATTGCAATTTTTTTTTGTACTTTTGTGCCAAAAAAAAGCGAATATGACCATTTTATACTTAGTAAGACACGGTGAAACGGTTGACAACGCCAACCAAATCATGCAAGGACAGACCCAGGGAGAGTTAAACGAAAAAGGCATCGCCCAGGCTCGCGAGGTAGCGGAAAAGCTTCTCGGCGAGCATTTCGATGCCTTTGTGTCGAGTGACTTGAAGAGGTCGATGGACACGGCGGCAATCATTGCCCGCCAGCATCACATCGGGGTTGTCACTACCCCTTTGCTTAGAGAGAGAGACTGGGGCAGTTTTACGGGTAAGTACATTCCTGACCTGAAGGACAAGGAATGGCCTGATGACATAGAGTCTCTCGACGAATTGAAAAGACGGGCGATGGAGTTTCTCAACTACATACGCACCGCCTTTTCTGACCAGAGAGTTGTCGCTGTAGGACACGGCATCATCAACAAGGCCATCCAGGCTGTGTATTATGGCAAGCCCATGAATGAGATTCAGAAGATGACCAATGCCGAGGTGCGCATCCTGAAATTATAATTGTTTTACTTACGTTGAGCTGCACTGCTTGAGCGGATGCCGCCACTTGAGGAGGAGGATTTCACACTGCGGCTTGAACTGCTGCCTCCCTGACTGAAAGAGCGGGACGGGGAACTGCTGCGACTAAAGCTGCGGGAGGGTGAACTGCTTTCCCTGTTTACGGTGACTCTTGTGGAACTGCCGCGCACTCCGCGGTCGCTTGAGAATCCGTTTTGTCTCATTGTGTTCGTCCTCGACTCAAATGAGCGGTTCATGTCCTGGCGACGACTGCCGTTGTCAGAGTTCTGGCGAACATTTCCGAAACGGTTGTTATTGCCACGGTCTATATTCTGGCGGTTGCTGTTGCCGCGGTCCATGTTCGGGCGGTTGTTGTTGCCACGGTCCATATTCGGACGTCTGTCATTGCTGATACCCGGTCGGCTGTTGTCAAAACGTCTGTTGTCAAAACGGTCTCTCATTCCCACATGCTCAGTCCTTGCACTGCGGAACCTGTCCTGATGACCGTGGTAATAACTGTGTCCGCCATTCATTCTCCAACTGTGACCGCCCCTGTAGGAAACATACACTGTAGGATGGGAGAAATAGAAGAACGTGCGCCTGGGGTATCTTGCGTATATTCCGAAGTGCCAGCATCCTGCATCCCAGTATAATGGTCTGTAGAAATACGAGGCGGCGCGGTATGCTTCCAGCTGCCAGTCGAACAGCACATACCCCAAGTCATAGTTCCTGCGTGTCCAATATGTGCCGTAGAGGTCATCAACCGTAGAGACACTCATCAGATAGTCGAGGTTGATTTCATAGCACGCGTCATACTGCTCGTCGGTGAGATTCAGTTCGTAAGCCATCTTGTCCGTGAGGAAGAGGGCTTCCCTTTGAGCCTGCGTGAAGCTCATAGCGTTGGCGTTTAATGCTATCGTCATCATTGCCATGATTGATAGTATAAGCTTTTTCATATCTTTGTTTTTTTAATTGTTATACATTATTTTTGTTTTCTGCTGCAAAGTAACTACTTTTTCCGCAATTTGGCAAGAGGTTTTTCCCTACATTTGGGTGGGATTTTCCCTAATAGGTATTCAAAAGAACGTTTTTTTTAATATTTTCCGCTATTTATTGCCGTTTTCTCTGTTTTTTTTGTACTTTTGCAGCTCAAATATATAAAATGAGAAAGATAATTTATATCATAGCATCAATCTTGACTATCGCCTCATGTGACATCCGCACGTCGGACAACGGTGACCTAGACGGTTACTGGCAACTGCGCAGTGTGGATACCCTGACAACAGGTGGAACGTGTGACATGCGTGACAGCCTGCGCTTCTGGAGCTTCCAGGTACATCTGCTCCATGTTCGAGACAACCGCAACATTTCAATACATCCTGTATTCATGCGGTTTAATGTCAGCGACGGGCAGATGACGCTCTCCAACCCTATCATCGACCTTCGGGATTCCTCTGATTTAGTGCTCAAGGATTACGAAGTGCTGAAACGATGGGGCATTAACGACATGCCCGAGACTATGAGGATCATAAAGCTCAACGGTTCTACGATGGTTCTCGAAAACAGGCTTCTCAGGCTCAACTTCCGTAAATATTGATTTTTACACATTATTATATATATAAAGGAAACATATTATGAACATAGGAGAAAAGCTGCCCGCATCGCTCGGGCTTAACCAAAACGGCGAGGAAGTCACTCTCGCCGGTCTCGCAGGCAAGAAGGTCATCCTCTATGCCTATCCCAAGGACAACACATCCGGCTGCACAGCCGAGGCGTGCTCGCTGAAGGAGCACTATCAGGAACTGCAAGATGCCGGCTACACCGTAGTAGGTATCAGCAAGGACTCTGCCGCCAGCCACCAGAAGTTCATCGGCAAGTATGAACTCCCCTTCCCTCTCATTGCCGACACCGACACCACCATGCTGCAGCAGCTCGGCGCATGGGGCGAGAAGACCATGTGCGGCCGCAAGTGCATGGGCACCCTGCGCACCACATGGCTCATCAACGAGAATGGCGAGGTGGAGAAGATTTTCTCTCCCAAGGAAATCAAGACCAAGATTCACGCTGAGCAAATCTTGGAGTACATTAAGAAGTAACTAATACGTATAGCCCTGAAAGGGCGACATAACATAGGATAGCCCTGAAAGGGCGACATAACAT
>JBJEAV010000005.1:0-23894 GCA_051869395.1 Prevotella sp. | reverse complement strand
GCCTTGATGACGTAGAGCTTGTCGTTGAGCTTTCCGAGGAGCATGACCGCCTTGAAAGAAGTTCCCTTCTTGCCCTTGGACTCGCCAGGTGCGGGGTCGCCATAGATGACGAGAGCCTTGAACTTGGAGAGCGGCGGCACCTTGGCATATACCACGTCCTTGAATATTTCGCCCTGACTGACAGGATTGTTGAAATACTCGTGCTGTTGGGACATGGTGGATATTTTGGAGAGAGTTCGGTCGATGTGCTCCTCAGAGTTTTTCTCTGGCCATGTGCTCTTTCCATGTTTGTCGCGAATGTTGACGATGTCCCAGTGGTCGGCTATTTCCCCGGCGCGAGTGACACAGCAGTCCTTGGCGATGATGTTTCCGCAGAAGATGATGAGCGTAGGTTCGGACGTGGAACGTGTAGGATAGAGAGCCTGTTCCCACCATTCCCACCGTTTCTGAATGATGTCGGGGTTCTTGCAGTCCTCGTCGGTGTCGAAGTCGTCGATGAGGAGTACGTCGGGACGAATAGCCTCGTTGCGCGAACCACGCGGCGACTGTCCGGCACCGATGGCGCGGAAAGCCACTCCCGACTTTGTGATGAACTCCTCCTCAGTCCACGCACCGATGGACTGCTGCTTGCCATAGTATGCGATGATACGTCCGTTGGCCTCGAAGTTGGCGCGGTAAGGCGCGAGGAGACGCACGGCGTTGTCCTTGCTGTTGGAAGTGAGAATGACATTGCGCTTCCTGCCTGTGAGTGCGAGGTAAGATACGATGAACATGGTGACGGTCGATTTAGCCAACTCACGCGACCATGAGAGCACCTCGAACCACTCGTCGTGAGCGAGGATGCGGCGTATCGCCTTCTTCTGGAAGTCGGCGAACTCGTATTTGGCATATCCCGGAAAGAAGAACTTAATCCACTCGACGGGATGAGCTTCAAGCCAAGCGCGGTGTTTCTCGCGTTCGGCATGTGACATATTGGAGTCAACTGGAGTGGAACGAAAGACATTGTCCTTGTATTTCTCCCAGTTGGCGAGAGCGTTTTTGTCTATCTGTTTCATTCTACAATATTGATTTTATGTAAGCGTCAGCCCATGTCGTGATTTCCTTGGCCTTCTCGTGGTCATGTGGACGGAGGAACTCGATGAACTTGGTGAGGACGGAAACGACCTCAGCAATGCCGACCTCAGTCTCCATCTGCCTGATGGCCTTGGAGAGTTTTCCGATGATGTCAGCCTCGGAAGACTTTGCGAAACGTTCGCCTTCGGGCCGCGCCTCGATGGCCTTGTTGATTTCGCCCACCTGCCGGTAGAGCGAGCGGACCTGTTCCTCGCGTGTTAGAGTGAGAGCCGTTCGCTGCTCCTCCCACTTGTTCTGGCGTATCCAGTTGGAGACGGATACGCGCGAGACACCCACGCGGTCAGCAATTTCCTGCTGCGTAAGATTCTCCTTAAGGTAGAGGGTTTTCGCCCAATCCCTTTTTTGTTGATTAGTCAAATCTGCCATAAGATATTTAAAATTTTTGTGCAAAGGTGGTGAAAAAAAAGGAGTTTTGCAAATCGCGTGTTTTGGTTGTAAGTTTATGGAATCAAGACGATTGTATAAGGTGTCATGATAAAATCGCGATTTGGAAGGAAGGAAAAAAAGTGTTTACTTTGCAGCAAAAAACAGAGACGAGCGATGAAAAAATGGTTCAATATCATACCAGGAAACGGTAGCTGCTGCCTACTTTTGTACGGCGAGATAGGCGGCGAGGTGAGTTGTGGCGACGTGATGCGCGAGCTGCTTGAGGCAGAGAAGTCATACGGCCGTATAGACGTGAGGATAAACAGCGTTGGCGGCGAAGTATATCCCGGCATAGCTATATTCAACGCCCTCAGGCAGAGCAAGGCCGACATCCGCATATATATAGACGGTATAGCCGCAAGCATGGCGAGCGCGATAGCATTGTGCGGCAAGCCAGTTGAGATGAGCCGATATGCCCGTCTGATGATCCACACGGTGAGAGGCGGCTGCTGGGGCACGAAGGAAGAGATGCAAGACTGCATCAAGGAGCTTGATGTGCTTGAAGGCACGTTGTGCAAGATGTATGCAGAGCGTCTCGGCAAGAGCGAGGAAGAGATACGTCGTGAATACTTCGACGGCAAAGACCACTGGCTGAGTGCAGAGGAAGCTTTAGCGCAGGGATTCATAGACGGCATCTATGACGTAGAAGAAAACGTGAGTCAATCAGAATCGACAATGTTGTCGGATAAGATGACCGCGGAAGAGATATACAATACATTCAATAACCGGCTCATGATAGAGCCACAAAACGAAAACAAAATGGCATTATTAGAAGAACTGAAAAAGAAGAACCCGAAGTTCAAGGACTGTGCTTCGGAGGACGCAGCGCTGCAGTTGGTGGCGCAGCTGACGCAGACCGCGAGCGGCGCAGAAGCCCTTGCATTAGAGAACAGCCGTCTGAAGACGGAGAACGACGCGTTCAAAGCTAAGGAAGAGGCGGCGTTGAAGGCAGAGAAAGAAAACCTGCTGAACGAAGCCGAGAAGTGCGGTAAGATTACCGCCCAGACCCGTGCAGCCTTTGCGGCACTGCTTGAATCGGACTTCGAGGCAGGCAAGAAGGCTTTGGGCGAACTGAAGGCTACGAAGCGCGTGATGGAAGACCTTGGCGGCGGAGCTGTGGTGAAGAGCAGCTGGGACGAGCGCAAGGCTCAGATTCAGGCCCGATACGACGAGGGTCGCGTGAGATAGGGTTTGCCCGGCAGCGAAACTGCCGGGAACGGTGGATTAGATACGATAAACATTAAATTATAATTATCAGAGACATGGGATTAGTAATTAAGAACACGAATTACAATGGCGAGGTACTTGAGCGATTGTTCACCCTTGCCGTACTGGGTTGTCAGATAGTGGATAAGGGTCTTATCTGCGTGATACCCAATGTGACAAAGAAGCTGAGCATCCCCCGCCTTAAGACAGGCAAGATGCTTCAGAAAGTGAAGGAGATGCCGGACTGGAAGGACTCGAAGGGTCAGTTCAACTACTCAGAGCACGTGTTGGAGCCAGAGGAGTTCATGGCATTCACCACGTTTAACCCGAACCTGCTGTACAACATCTGGCGTCCTTACCAGCCGACGGGCGACCTTGTGTTCACGGAGCTTCCTCCGCAGGTGCAGAGCGCACTGCTGGACGCACTTTCGAAGCAGGTGAAGTTTGAGTTGGGCTATCACTACATCAACGGTGTTTATGGTGAGAGCGATGACGAGTTGTTCAACGGAATCTTGTACCGCATGGAGCATGACGGTGACGTGATCCGTGTCAGCTCTGATGCCACGAGCATGATCGACAAGCTGTATGCAGTGAAGGAAGCCATCCCCGAGACCATCAAGGAGAACGAGAACCTGCGCTACCTGATGAGCATGGCAGACTGGGAGGCCTACGACAAGGAGCTGACCGAGCGCGAGGACAAGAACAGCGACGAGACCATGCTGAACCGCAAGAGTTTCAAGGGCGTGAAGATTGAGACGTTGGCAGGCTGGCCGAGCGGGGTGATTGTAGCGACCCTATGCGCACCGGACGAGACAGGCAACCTGTTTGCAGGTGTGAACCTTCCGGATGACGAGAACGTGATCCAGATAGACAAGCTGACGAACGCCGGCGAACTTTACTTCCTGAAGATGAAGATGCAGGTTGACACCAACATTGCCTTCGGTGAGGAAGTGATAGTGCTTGACACACGTGAAGAGCCGAAGTTCGGCGCGAAGGCGAAGACCATCACAGTAGAGCCGGCAGCACTTGAATTCGACGCGGCAGGCGGCGTGAAGAGTTCGGTGGTGAGCGCAAGCGGTGACTACCACATTGTTGGCGGCGTGCCTGAGGGTTACGGCGTGATCGACTACAACAACAAGATAACCGTGACAGCGTCAGCGAACAGCAGCGGAGCAGACCGGTCGGGCACCGTGACTTTGGCCCTTGACAGTGATCCGTCGAAGAAGGCAGAGCTTACGCTGACCACGTCAAAAGCAGTTGGTGAGTGACGATGGGAAAGCTGAAGAGACTTGTGATACATTGCACAGCCACGAAGGAAGGTCGTGAGGTGACCGGTGCCGAGATACGGCACTGGCACACCGACCCGGTGTCGAAGGGCGGCAGAGGTTGGAAACAGGTAGGTTATTCGGACGTGATACATCTGAACGGCGGTGTTGAGAACCTTGTGGAATACAACGAGGACGATACTGTTGACCCTTGGGAGGTGACTAACGGAGCAGCGGGATATAACGGCACGAGCCGTCACGTGGTATATGTCGGCGGAGTGGCCTCAGACGGCAAGACAGCCAAGGATACTCGCACCATGGCACAGAAGGAATCGCTGAAGAAGTACGTTAAGACCTTCCTGAGACAGCATCCCGGAGCAGAGGTTGTGGGGCACAATGAACTTGCAGCAAAGGCATGTCCGAGCTTTGACGTGAAGAAGTGGCTGAAAGAAAATAGAATAATGTAAAGAGAAACCTGCCGCTGACGCGCCAGGCACCGGGGCTGAGGGTAGCCCTGCAGCAAAACTGCAGGGAACGGTGGCTTAGGGGAGTGGCGGTTAGTTGGATAAAAATTGAATAATGTAGGAGGCAGAAGGAACATGTTTGAGACGATACTTCAATATTTGCAGTGGGCAGTGCCAGGCGGTATAGGAGCAGCTATAGCATGGCTGTTGAGCCGCGACTTGCGCCGCACGAGGACGGCGAAGGAAGTTCATGACACATATAAGGAGATGTATTCAGACGTGAGCCGGAGTCTTACAGAAATGCGTGAAGAGAATGGGAAACTTTATAAAGCGATTATCAGGCTGGAGCGTGCTGTGCAGCGTGCTAATACATGCCGTTATTGGCATGCTTGCCCTATCCGCAGCGAGCTGCCGGAGCCATCTTACAGAGGAACGGACGAGAATCAGAGGCGACAGCCTGCAATGGGTAAGCCGCGAATCCGTGACAGTGGAGAGAGTGACGGAGGGCATAGCGGGGGACAGTGTAGGACTGACCTTGGAGATGAAGTCGATAGAGAGCCTCCCTGACGGAGCGGAATATTCGAGGAAGGAGGGGAGGACACGAGTGTCTGTTAAGAAAGTTGGCGACAAGCTGATTGCGAGCGCAAGGACAGACAGTGTGTTGCGCAGCGTGACGCGGGTGGAGCACTTGGCGAGGGACACGCTTAGTCAGGTGAGCCAACGTCAGACTGAGGACACAAGTGAAAAGGGCAGCCCGGCAGCGAAACTGCCGGGAACGGTGGCTCTAATAATATTGATTTCAGGGCTTGGGCTGGCTTTGGTCATATACAAGACCTGCCGCTGACACGGCAGGCGAGGGGGCTGAGGGTAGCCCCCTCGCCTAACGGAGCAAGCAATGGGGCTGATGGTAGCCCTGCAGCAAAACTGCAGGGAACGGTGGCTCTTTCGAGTGGGACTATTATTTTAATAACATTTTAATATCATTAGAACAATGGCAGAGACAAAGACAAAGAAAGTGATGGGCTGGAAGAAGTGCGAGGTTGTTCAGGGTGAGACCACCTATAACGACATCAAGGACGGCACAACCAGCCTGAGTGTTGAAGAGGGTCAGGAGACCGAGGCCACGATCGAAGGCGGCGAGGCAGAAGGCATCTACAAGGATCCTGACCGATATGTGCTGCAAATCGAGCGCAGAATAGGCCCGGAAGAGGTGGTGCCCGGATTCATCGAGGATGTTGGTAACGTGGAGGTGAAGCCAAAGCGCAAGGGTGCGCGCACGGTTAAGCTGAGCAATGTGAGCCAGTATATCTCGGTGAAGTATGACAGCACTGACGGAGCTGTAGCCGTTTACAGATGGAAGACCAAGGGTCAGACGGATGAGGACGGCAATCTGACGGACATCGAGATAGGCTCAGTGCTGTTGGTGGATGAGTGACCCCTTGCCGCTGACACGGCAAGCACGGGAGCTGAGCCAGGCAGCGAAACTGCCTGGAACGGTGGCTTAATTTGAGGTGCGGTGGAAGGCCGCACCTTTTAGGGGGAGGCGCCCGGTGGCGGGATGTAAAGCGTAGGAAAAGGGTTCGACTCCCTTCCTTCCCACTATGGAAGAAACGAAAAACATCGAGAAGGAATTCGCGGACATAATCATCCAGCGTCCGCATGAATTCAAGGTAGGGCGCAAGTCGCTTTACCTATACCCTTTGACCCTTGCTAAAACATTGATTCTGAAAAGTTACCTGGAGGCATTGGAGTTAGACATGCGCATGATGGGACTTGACCCACATGTGGAATGTCTGCGCCTTGTTGAAACGAAGAAGGATGTTTGCTCGGAGATATTGGCGATACACGCGACACCGAACACAAGGAAGGACTTGTATAACCTGTCGGGAATGAGAACCCGGCGGAGAGTAATGGGTAGTCTGAAGCCGGAACACCTTGCAGCCCTGCTTATGATAGTGTTGACCAGTGGGAACATTGGTAAGATAATGAGTCATTACGGCATGGAGGAAGAGCGTGAGCACATGGCGGAAGTGATTAAGGTGAAGAAGAAGAGCGAGAAGAACACGCTGACCTTTGGCGGCAAGACGCTGATCGGTACTTTTATCTGCCAGTTGAAGGAGATGGGCTACAGGGACGATGAAATCGTTTTTGAGCAAAGTTATGACTATCTTCAGTTAGTGTTGGCAGACAGGCTGAGCACGATATACCTGAGCAATGAAGAAATGGAAAGTGTGCCAGAGTCGGCAGGCGGAAAACTGCTTGACGGTGATGACCCGGAGGCGATGCGTAAACTGGAAGAAATGATTAAAGGAAAGAAAGATGGAAGAAGTGACGATACCTATAAGGCTTGACGACAGCGGATTCAGTGCCGGGTCGAAGCGCGTGGTGGAACAGATGGAGAAGGCTTCTGCCGAGGTGAAGAAGACAGGGCTTTCGACGGATGACTACAGCAAGCGGATGGAAGGCTTGTTGGGGACGATGGAAAAACTGTCGGCCTCGATAGAGCGTAACACGTCGGCGATGGAGAAGAACGGCAAGGCAGGGAAGACTGCGTCGCGGGAGGAGGCAAAAGGCGCAGAGGAAGCGACTGACGCCATCGAGAAGACAACGGCCGCAACGGAAAGGCTTGGCGGGAAACTGAGAGACGCGGGCAATGAGGGAGCAGCGGGATTCGACAACATAAAGAGGGCAGCGATGGGCTTTTTCACGGTGACGGCCGCTAAGGAATTTGTGAGCGACGTGTTTGCGGCACGCAAGGAGATGGAGAGCCTTGAAACCTCTTTCAGGGTGCTGTTAGGCAACAAGGAGGCCGCACAGGCTCTGACAGACAGCATAAGGGAGTATGCGGTGAAGACCCCGATGCAGATGAACGAGTTGGCAGACTCAGCAAAACAGATGCTTGGGTTTGGCGTGCCTCTGAATGAGATAATGGAAAACCTGAAGGCCATTGGCGACGTGAGCATGGGCGACTCGGAGAAATTCAAGTCGCTGTCGTTGGCGTTCTCGCAGATGAGCGCGACAGGCAAGCTGATGGGTCAAGACCTGATGCAGATGGTGAACGCGGGGTTCAACCCACTTGAGCAGATGGCTCAGACAACGGGCAAGAGCATCGGGAAGCTGAAAGACGAGATGTCGGCAGGAGCGATAAGTGCGGAAATGGTGAGACAAGCCTTCATTGACGCGACGAGCGAGGGCGGCAAGTATTATGGTATGCTTGAAGAGCAGTCGAAGACGCTTGCCGGAGCTTACAGTAACCTGGAAGGAGCTGTGAATGACGCATTGAGCGAGATAGGAGCCAACACTGAGAGCGTGATGAAGGGTGCGATTGATATTGGCACGACTTTGGCGAAGAACTATGAGACGGTAGGCAAGGTGCTGATGACGTTGGTGGCTACATACGGAAGCTATAAGACGGCTGTGGTGGGCGTTTCCGTGGTGACAGACCTGCTAAATGGAAAATATACATTGAAGATAAGGCTGCTGCGCTCGTTGGCGGCGGCTCAGCAGCTGTTGAACAAAACCATGCTTGCGAATCCATACGTAGCTGCAGCGACGGCAGTGTTGAGCATTGCGTCTGCACTTGTGATATTCAGGAATAGAGCCGGTGAAGCTACTGAGGCGCAGAAACAGATGAACGCAACCTTCAGTGATACACAAGCGGAGATGGCAGCTGAGCAGAAGCAGATAGACGCATTGTTTGAGAAACTGAAGAAGGCAGAGAAAGGTACGAATGAGTATCGTGATGTGAAACAGAAGATACTTGACCAGTACGGAGGTTATCTGAGCGGACTTGGCAAGGAGATAGCAACACTTGCTGATGTGGAAGGAGCATACAAGGCAGTGGCAAAGGCAGCACGTGAAGCAGCATTGGCACGAGGCAAGGAGGCGGCGCTTGGCGAGGCGAACAAGAATTATGGCGAGAACTACTCCTCGTCGATGGGTAAACTGCGTGGTGTGCTGAAGGATAAGGTTGGAGAGGCGGAAACGTCGAAGGCGTTGAGGAAGATACAGAAGGAACTGCGCGAGACAGGCACTATCAGCAAAAAAACGGAGATGAGCATCCGTGGATTGTTGAGGGGTGATTTCTCGTATGGCACGAGTGCCGTGTATTTTACTTCGCTCAGGAACAACGAGAAGGAGCTGAAGGAAGCAGTCAAGGAGGCAGACGAACTGTTTCAGACGGAGGAGAAGCATGCCGAGAAGACTACGACAAAGGTTAAGACACTCGGGCAGGCATATAAGGAGGCTGAGGATGCCTACAAGAGTGCCAGCAAGAAAATAGAGGAGATAAAGAAGAATCGTTCGAAATACACAGAGAAGGACTGGGAGGACGCTCAGGAGGATTTGAAGACGAAGAAGAAGATATATGAGGACCTCGGCGGTGATCCTGATGGCAAACAGAGCCGAAAGGATACTGCAGAAGCACGCAAGGAACTGACAGAGCTGAAGAAAAGCATCAATGAGCGCAAGAAACTTCAAGAAACCATGCGTAAGCAGGAACTGGAGGCGAAAAGAAACGGCATTGATGCTTTGCTGGATGCTGAACAGGCGGAGATAGACACTATGGCAGAAGGCACGGATAAGAGCCTGCGGCAAATACGCCTTGACAGCAAGCGGAAGGCAGAGGAACTTGAACGGCAATATGAAGACCTCAAACAAAAGAAGATAGACAATGCCCGAGCATTGTTTGAGGCAGACTCGGCAAATGAGGGCAAGGAATTTGATACCTCTTCGGTAAATACAGAATACACCGATGCCGAAATAAAGCAATATGAAGAACGTAAGAAAGCCATTCAGCAGGAGACACGCAAATTGTTATCGGAGCAGGCAGACAGCGAGGAAGAGGCGATGCTGTCATATTTGCAGATGTATGGCACATTCCAGGAGCAGAAACTTGCCATTGCCCGCGAATACTCGAAGAAAATTGCCAACGTGCAATCATCCTCGGACAGTGATGAGACGAAGACATGGAAAACTGAGAAGCTGAGGAAAGAAGAGTCAGCGGCTCAGTCAGCCGTAGAAGCAAACGCCATAGCAGCCAAGATAGACTGGTACTCGGTGTTTGATAATTTGGGCCTTGTGGTGAAGTCACAGCTTGAACCCCTGCTTAAGCAGCTGAAAGATTTCTCAGGCACAGACAAGTTCAAGACTCTTGGAGCCGACCAACAGAAGGTGATTGTTGACGCCATGGAAAAGATAAGAGGTCAGATTGGAACCTCAGACGTGGATTTCCATAGTCTTGCGAATGACATTGTAGAGTATCAGCAGGCTCTGACTAAACAAAGGGAGGCAGAGGAGGCATATAATGACATATTGCTGAATTACACTCCGAAGCTTGAAGAAGCAAACAATGATCTCGACATTGCAAAGAACACAGGTAACGAGGAAGCCATAAAGGCAGCGCAGACGAGAGTCAATGAGATAACCAATATAATTACAGATGCCGGCACGGCTTATAGTGACGCTACTTCTGCAGTCACGACATCTGGATCTAAATTGCAGAAGACCGCCAAGGCCGTGATTCAGCCGATGAGCGAGATAGGTACATTTCTCAGTACTTCGGGGCTTACTCAATTGAGCGAGCTTTGGGGAGCTTTTGAGCAGCTGAAAGGCGGTATTGACGGACTAAAAGCCCTGTCGGAAGCGGACAAGGCAGCGAAGGGGCTTTCAGAATCCGGGAAAGAGATAAGCAACGGCGTTGAGGGAGCCGCAGAGAGCTTGGGCGAAGTGGGTGATGTGGTAACGGACAGTCTGTCAGAAGGTCTGAGCAAGGCAGGTCTGATAGGTCAGATAGTGGCGGCGGTGTTGCAGATCCTCGACATTCTGAAAGATGGTATAGGAACGCTTATCTCCAGTCTGATAGACACTGTACTTGGAGCTATAGACGGACTATTGAAGAATATCCTGAGCGGAAAGTTTATAGAGCAGATAGGTGAATCGCTAATATCGGGATTAGGAAATATCATAGATACGGTGACGGGTGCGTTAGGTTCGGTGTTGAGCTTTGGACTGTTGTCTTCCGATGGCATATCCAGCTGGTTCACCAATAGCAACGCTAAAGAGGTTGCAGAGACCACAGAGAAGTTGACCAAGATGAACGAGCGTCTTGCTGAGAGCATAGACAAACTGTCAGAAAACATATCAAAAGTGAATGGTGCAAGAGCCATTGAAGAGGCGGAGGCTGCGCAAAAAGCGAACGATGAGATGATAAAGAATCAGCGCAAGATACTTATCGCCCAGATGGAGTATCACAGTGCGCACCATTCAAATGCCGCTTATTGGGCTGATGGTGACGGAACGAAACTGCATTCAGCGATTAATAGCGCCATAGCCGAATATGACAGGAAAAACGGCACGACGTCAAAGACGGTTAGAGAATGGAAAGACTTAGCCAGTCAATCGCCAGAAGTGCTGGACTACATAAGGACATATTATCCGGAGTTGTGGTCACAGATAGTGGATGTGGGCAAATATGACAAATCGGAATATTGGGACGCCTTGGCCGATTTGGCAGGAATGTCACAGGAAATTACTGATACTCTTAACGAATCTCTGACTCAGGTGTCGTTTGACAGTCTGCGCAGCGACTTCTTCTCCAGTCTGATGGACATGGAACATTCTGCAGAAGACTTCTCGAATGACTTTTCTGAGATGATGGCCAAAGCGATGTTGAACGCTGCCATTGGCAACATAATGGACGAAGAGCTGAAGAAATTCTATGAAGACTGGGCCGCGCTCATGAAGACGAGGGAGGACGAGGGCGGACAGTTGACAGAAACGGATATACAGGGATTCAGAGACAGGTGGAACAGTCTTGTGGAAAAGGGGACTGCGAAACGCGACGAGATATTCGACATAGTGGGTTATGACCCGACGGACGATACGAATGACTATTTCGGAAGTCTGGAGGATTCGTTCCTCTCGACGCTGACGAGCATGACAGACGACGCAGAGGACTGGTCGAAGGATATTGTGAGGATAATGACAGAAGACTTGGTGAAGCAGCTTGTGTTAGGAGAGGATTTCCAGAAATGGCTTGATGACTGGAGAACCAGATATAAGACGGCAGTTGAAGCTGGAGACGTGGCAGGTGTGAATGCGCTGAAGGCGGAACTCGACTCGATGAGGGAGAGCCTTAAGGCAGGAGCATCGGAGATTATGGACATGACGGGATTCTCAGAACTGATGGCCGAGAACGTGAGTGGCGCAGCAGCTGCATTTGATGACCTTCACAGCAGTTTCCTCGACACGCTGACGGACATGGAGAGCGACGCTGAGGAATGGTCGAGGGAGATAACCCGCGTGATGGTAGAGCAACTGGTGGAACAGAGTCTGCTTGGCGAGGCCTTTGACACTTGGCTTGAGGAATGGAAGGGACGCTTTGCAGCACTTATAGAAGACGAGACGCTGACTGACTCGGAGAAATCGGCGGGACTGATAGCCCTGAGGGAGGAACTGAACGAAATGCGGGGAAAGCTGTCGGAAGAGGCGCAGCGGATAATGGACTCGATGGGTTATGGCAAGGAAGACGAATGGGAATCTCCCTTTGGCGACCTTGAGAGCAAGTTTGTGGACACGCTGACCTCGATGGACAAAGACGCGAGGGAATGGAGTAAGACGATAGCGAAGACGATGGCCGAGGAGCTGATAAAGAAAAACGTGCTCGGGGAGAAGTTCAGTAAGTGGGCAGAGCAGTGGAATGAAGACTACCGCAGTATCATGGAAGACGAGACCATGAGCGAGGAGGAAAGACTGAGACGGTTAGAGAAGCTGAGAAAGGCTATGGAAGAGATGCGCGACAGCCTTGCCTGGGAAGCCGAGGGTATTATGGATGCTATAGGTCTGACAGATTTGATGGAAGAAGACACGACGTTTGACGGAATGCGCGACACGTTTCTCTCCTCGTTGATGGACATGGAATCGAGTGCGGAGGATTTCAGCAAGACTATTTCAGAGGCATTGGCGAAGTCGTTTATAGACACATTCGTGCTGAATGACCAATTTGACGAAAGGTTGGAGGAATGGAAGGCAAAATACGCGTCGATAATGAAGAACGAGGGCTTGACAGACGAGGAACGGGCAAAGCTGCTGAAGAACTTGGGCGAAGCGATGGCAGAGACACGGGAATCGATGTCGGAGCAATCGAAGGAGATATTGACGATGCTTGGCCTTGGCGACCGTGAAGACCAAGGGGCGACGATGAACATGGCGGAGGCTGCTACGTATGACCAGTTTGAGACCTACCTTGGTATTGCCATGGGTCAGCAGATGGCGTTGGAACAAGGCAACGACGTGAGGCTGCGGATACTGGAACACCTTCAGGGAGCCGGGAACATAACATCGTCGGACTCGATGATAGTGAAAGAAATCAATTCGAGGATGCGGACGGCAAACGAGTACCTGCTTGCAATCAGGAACACGAGCCAAGAGATGCTGACTACGTTCACGGCACATTTGAACGATATTCGAAGTACATTAAAACGATTATGATATGCCAAAAGGACAGTTATATTTAAAGTCGTCAACGACAAAAGAATGGGTTGACGCTTGGGAAAGATACAGTTTGGGGTTTGAAAACGGAGCCTTGGACGCACTGATGGCTCCGGCTCCATGCAAGAAGCCGACGAGCAACAGCAATGCTCTGACGGACGGCATAGCGTGCCTGAAGGCGAGTATCGGCAAGAAGGACAGCAAGAGCCTGTCGCTTGACATACATATATGCGGCGGGACCAGAAGTGAATACATGAAGAGATATTCCCTGTTCTGCAATGAAATACTCGATGCAGGTTACTTTATGCTTAAGACGAAGTATCAGGAAGATACGGTGTTTCACCTGTTATACCAGGACTGTCAACCCTTCCAACAATATAACCTGAAGATGGCGAAGTTCACCCTTTCGCTGATAGAACCCCACCCTGAAATACATACAGAGCTATGACATACGAGGAACTACAGGCAAAGGCCGGACTTGGTGAAAAGGACTTCATCAACGGCGAGACGGTGATAGAGAGCGGTACGGTGGTTGAGAGCATCAACGGTGACGGAAGCCTGACGCTGTCGTGGAAATCGGCGACTGGCGGAGTGATACCTGCCGGCGAGACGTTGGGTAACTACGTGATGATGGAGACTTACGCCCCATCGAGCAGCGGTGACGGGATATACCAGTGGAGTCCGAAGTTTACGGACATGACTGCTATATTGGGCACGACACCTTATTACAAGACAGTGGAAACTACGGACGGAGGCAAGCTGACGCTATACACGTTCAGCTACACTGGCCGTGCCTCTACGCTAATAAATGACCTCGGAAGTTTTCTGATATCAGAGGTTGACGGCTGGGAAGTGACGGCATCGGACAGCGTGATGAATGAGGAGAAGGCTATAACCGTGAGCTTTGACGGAGACATGGTGAAAAGTGTGGTATCAAAGATTGCGGACGCTTGCGAAACGAACGCATATTACGTGAATGGAAAGATATGCATCGGCACATCGAAGGCATACGCGGCTGAGGGTTATTACAATAGGTTTGTTGTGCTTGGCGGCACGAGGAACATGGCTAAGAAGACTGCAAGCGGAGGATATACGGCGATAACCCAGAGGTTGACCATTGATGACGAGGGGAGCATAATCAGTTGTGGGAATGGACCGTCAATGACGAAGATGCTTGTGTTTGACGACATATACCCGAAGATGGAGCTGGTGGTGACCTCGACCCGATCGAGGCTGTGCTACCTGCTTGACGAGACGGGCAACAAGATTTCGGACGGAAATGGCGGCTGGAAGAAATACGCGAAGTGGTATGTGAAATTAGGTATAGAAAACACAGAGGGCGGTATAGATCCATATACGTTGAATCCCGATGTGATAATCCAGGGGAAGCCTCTTGGCATACTGTTCCAAAGCGGCGAGCTGACAGGCAGGGAGTTTGAACTGGCGTACTTTGAGAAGTCAACCACGGAGAAGGAGAAGGACGACGTGAGCGAGAGCGGATTTGCCGTGAAAGCCGGTGAATACCGAATAATAATGCAGGCAGACGGTGACACACTGCTGCCGAGCCTTCCAACGAACGGAACGGAAGGAGAAGGAGGGCTATGTCCGGCAGAGGGTCAGAAAGTGACGTTGACGAATGTGGCCTTGGACGAAGTTTATGTGACGAAGGCCAAAGAGGAACTGAGACAAAGGGGCGAGGCCGTGGCATCGATATACAGCAGCGGCAAGATAGCGAGCTACACCGAACAGACATACTGGAATGACTTCCTGACAGGAGGCGGAAGCGCTCCCGGACTGGGGGAGCACAGCTCAAGCCTCTCGGCAGGAGATGAGGAGGACGGATATATAGTGACGAGTGTGACAACAGACCTGATAACAGGTCAGCAAAGCATAACCTACGGCACGTTCACGCCGAAGGGGCTGCTGTCATCCATGGTTGACAAGATAGAGAGTGTGCAGGTTGGCGCTGGCGGAACTACCGAAGGTGAGGAATACAGGGGAACCGCCCCGATGAACATAGACCAGCTGAAAGCCCTACAGAGGGCAGGCGGTAACATAGGAATGGTGACGGTGAACGAGAGGTTCAAGGAGTCGGAAGACCAAATGAAGGCCCTTAACAAGTCGTTTAACGAAGTGAAAAACCAGGCAGACCGCCAGTTTAATATATGGTTTGGGGATTATTCGCCGCTGCCGACTTCCTCAGATGCGGGAGCAGAAGCGAATTATCCCGCAAGTGACTGGGTGACACTGTCAGCAAAGAATATGCACATCCAGGACATATACTATGATACGAGGAAACAAGTGGGCGAAGGAGGAAAAGTGTGGAGATGGGTGTCGGAGAGCAATGATAACGGCGACCAGTATTACTGGGTGGAGGTGACGGACGCGGAGACGCTTGCGGCACTGGAAAAAATATCGGACGTGACGAGTGACGGCATAATATGCGGAGGAACGGAGAAGACCCGTGTGCTGATAGAATGGACTAAGGCAGCGAACGAGTATGAGAGGATGAAGGAATATGCCGTGGGCTATGGCTTAGACAAGGATGAATACTATGGAGAGGATGAGGAAGGCAACAAGAATGAGAATATTTTCGCGAGTTATTCGGCTGCTTTCAAGGCTCTGGCAAAAATGCTGAACGGAGGCGAGGAATGGAGCGAGGAAGGATTGCCATCGTGGCTTGCTGACCTTAATACAGACACGACAGTGCCTTCAGCTGACGATTACAGGGCAACATGGAACGCATATTACGAGAGCCATGGCAGAATGTCGCAGATAGTGTCGGAGGACTCGAAGGAAGCGGCGGACGCAGCCCTTGCAGAACTGGCACGCATGGCAGACGACAACATGCTGACAGCGGTGGAGAAGAAAACCGTGGCAAGGGAATATGAGAAGGCAGTGGCAGAGACAGTGGAACTCGTGGCTCAGGCAGAGGAGAGGGGAATGAGCGAGGATGAGGGCAGCACGTTATATAACTACAGGTTTGCATATACTTCGCTTTGGCATTATCTTGACAACCTGACGGAAACGATAGAGGGAATATTCATGTGCCCACTTGATGAGAAGCCAAGTCCCGAGGTTCTATACAACGGTGACGATACGGAGATAAACGGCGAGACCTTCACAAGCGTGTGGAAACAATACCACGTGAGGACAGAGGAACTGCGCACGGCACTTTCAGCTCTGCAAACGAGGGTGTTTGTGGGAGTTGATTTGCCTACACCTCCATACAATAAAGGAGACCTGTGGAGGAAACTGAACGCAGCAGATACCTCTACGGGTACGATGATGGTATGCGTGGTAGGCAGAAGTAAGGGAGAAACTGCATTGGAAACGGACTGGACTGAGTTTGTGACAATAGAAGAGGCGAAAGAACCAAGGGTAGCCATAGCTGTACTGGTGGAAAAGTTGCTGCCGTATATTGACATGGAAGGAGTTATCTCACTAAGACTTCTGTCTTCCACGGGAGCGACAATCGGGGATATATGTTATGAGGAAGGGAAGGTATATATCTGTAACGGTGAAAGTTCGTTTACGGAGATAACCGATGACGCGACTATAGCGGAAGCCTTCATAGCCGCATACGCAGCAACGGGAGATGAGGTGATAGTGGTGACAGGCGGTGAAAGACCTGCGTCAGCTTCAAAATATGATGTTCACCTGAGAAGAATATCGTTCACTGTAGCCAGTACAGGGGAGAATATATCAGGTGGAGTCGAGGTGTCGATGTATGGCAATGGGGCTTGGGAGGTGATAAGCCGTCCGACATCAGGCGTGATGGAGAACCTTGGTAGCCTCATAAGGCTTTTGGTGTTTGGCAGTGGTGAATGTGAATCGGTGGATGCGGCAGGAATCATCACGACGAAGAACTTTGTGGAGATGTTTGCAAAGAAGGTTGACGATAGCGAGAAAACGCTTGCGGAGGCATATTTGCATGCATCTGTGGAATATGACAGCGAGGGCAATCCTATTGGAATCGCCAAGATCAAGGCAGACGAGGTGGTGATAGAGGGCAGTACGACGGTAAACGACGTGCTTCACGTGAATGACGGAGAAGTATGGATAGGCAAGACTGTCGGTGATGTAGATCATAAGGGAATAGTGCTTGGAACGGACGGAAACGCAACGTTTAACGGAATAGTGAATGCCGCAGGTGGCACGTTTGAAAATATCGTTTTTTCAGGGGAGATAAGGCATGAATACAGCGATGGAGAGGCAACTGTCAGCAACTTCTCGCTTGACAGTGAAGGGAAGCTGACCGCCCGGGGAGTGACGATAGAAGGAGACATAACGGCTACGAGCGGAATCTTGGATAATTGCGTGATAAAGGATACTTGTACGATAACAAAGATTGAAGCCAAAACAGGCTCGTTCGGTGCTTTCAACATAAGTCCTGATGGCTTGGGAATAGCTGCTTACTGTAGATATGGGGATGAAGATACATCGTATTCCGTGGATTTGGTTATGGCATCACAGTTTTCAGGTGAAAGCAATAGACAGCTGAGATTACTTGTATCAGAAAATTTGAATAATCCTGTTATAGACGTAAGAACAGACACTTCGACTGCGGGACGTTTTACTGCAACTGACGAAAATGGAATAGCATTGGTAAGTAACGGTAAGACTGTTGTTAACGGAAATCTTACAGTCTCAGGGGATAAATCATCTCTAAGGGGATTGTCATTGGATGTTAGGGAAATTTCAGAAAGCGGAGATATACCGACTAATACAGATGTGATAATTTTTAGTAATACATCTTCTATAACCGTCACCATGCCATCAGCTTCGGAGAACAAAGGCAAAGTGCTTTATATGAAAAAAACAGGTTCGGGAGGTGTGACACTAAACGGCAGTTTCATAGATGCCAAGGGAACCGGTAGTAGTACATCTTCGGAACATGTAGGAAATAGTTATTCAATGATTTATGTTAGTGATGGCACTTATTGGATAGCATTTTATTGTGGATAATTTGAATAAATGAATTGAAATATGAAGAAAATAAATTTTAGAAGAATTGAGGCTCAGACCTCTTTTGAAGGACAGAATCAGACATTTGATGTGGCCAAGACGATTGGCAACATGATGATGTACAACGGAAGCATATTGCTCGACATCGGCTTTGAAGACCTTGCACGTGAGATATACTACTCAGAAGGTGAGGTTAAGATTGACGAGAAGTATGTGACGGCGATAGTGGAGTGCGTAAGGCAGAGCAATCTTATCGCCGCGATTAAGCGTGAGTTGATAACACGTCTTACCAAGAAAGAGAATTGAGTATGGCAATAGGGTATATAAAGGCAAGCATAAAAGACGTGGTGAACAGGGAGACGGGAGAACTGTTGAGCATAAGACTCCTCGCCCTGGAAAGCAGCCGTGACATCAGGGCTACATACGAACTGCCTTATATACTGCATGCCCTCGGACGGGCTGACGTGAGGATGCCCATCGTAGAGAATAACAAATTTACGTATAAATTCCCATTCAAACTATCATAATTATGGCTATCGAGAGACTGAATATACCAGAGAAGAACGAGGGCGACGAACTGACCGCTGAGGAGTTTAACCAGGTGCCCTCTAAGATAAACGAGCTTGTGGATAACGACGAGAGCGTGAAGGAGAGCATCGCCAACGCCTTGCGTGTGGCTGGCGAGAAGGTTGGCTGGATAGAGTATGCCGGAGGCAACGTGACGTTCTATACCGAACAGGGAGGACAACGCATAGGATCTTTTTCCCTGTCGGGTACATCATACAGCATCAATGTGGCAAGCGACACGGCAACGTCCTTCTATATACTCACATCGGCAGCATCGAAGAAGATAACGCTGACACCTTCAACCAAGGCGATGGAAATTGGAGGCTCTCCCTCTGAGTTTATTGAGGACTACACATATACTATGGCTGTGGATACCGGCAATGGTGTATATGTGGAACGTTCATCTGGAAGCTGCATGAATGGCGACAGTATCGTGGAAGAGATAAGGAACTATGTAAGTATTGGAAACAACCGCATACGATTCACGATAACCGGACTGGAGAGCGGACAGGTGAAGAGCGTAGTGTTTACTGCCATTGTGACTTCGCTGACGCTGACCTCAGAGTTCTCGTGGAACAGGGCTTTCGTGGAAGGCACTTCCTATGCCATCGACGGGTTGTTCTTTTCGGGAAAATTGCAAAAGACGCTATATGTCAAGGTTGATGACGATGACGAGCAGTTATATACTGTGACATTCAATTCCGGCACAAGCTACACCACCACTGCATATTCTTATGACATGACGCAGCATTTCCCACGCGGCGGTACTGGTGTGCATAAATTCGAGATATGGATGGGTGGTGACAACGTGGAGACGCAGCACTACGTTTATAACGTGATATGCGTTGCTGCGGCAGACGCCAACAACGTGTCGCTCGTCTGCATAAACGACATTGCGGAGAAGGCTGTGAACTACAATACACAGACCTTGTTCCGATATGCGACATATAATGCGACTAAAGTTACTTTCGACATAGTTGCGAACGACGGGAGCCACAACTTCATCATTACGGATGGCGAGGAACTTAGCGTGCAGACACAGACTAAGACTGCCTATACCACCAAGTTGGAAATAGAGACGGAGGCGACTGTGGGGGTATCGTTGAGGGTGACGGCAACGACAGGGGAACAAGCCCAGTCGATAACGATGGAGGTGGATAACAGTAACTCATACGCAGCAGTGGCAGGAGCAGACTTCTACACAAACTCCTCACTCAGGAGCAACGGTGCTGCTGACAGAAAGGAGATATTCAATATAGCGGCAGATGCTGACAAGACAAGCTATTCGGCGGTATGGTCAGGATTCGCATGGTCAACAGACGGTTGGTCAATGGATTCTGACAAAAACAAGTGTCTTGTCGTGTCGGCTGGAAATACAGTGAAAGTGCCGGATCTTAAGCCCCTTGCAAGTTCGAACGCAAGCAGTCTGACATTGGAGTTCAAGTACAGATGTTCAAACGTGGCTGACTATGATACTCCTGTTATGTCATTCATGAGCACGGACAGCTATGACCCGTCGGAAACCAATGGTATCATACTTTTCCCGACGAGACTCACTGTGCTGACATCCGGAAACAGACAGATGGTGGCGCAAACGGTTCAGCTTGTGGAAGACCAGATATTGCATATGGTGATAGTTCTGCAACGAGGTTACGGAACGACGGGACGCAATCTGTGTCATATCTATGTGAACGGCATACGTCAATGTGTGTTCGAGTATGGTGGTAACACCAGTTTCGGAAATGGTTATCTGAAAATGGGTCAGCAGAGCGCAGACTTTTATTTTTATATGATGCGCTACTATCGTGGAAAGGTATTTGAAGCAGGAGATGTGATGACAAACTTCCTCAATACACTCATCGACAATGATGAATACACCCGTGAGGGAGTGCGCAAAGACAACGACATAATAGACGGCACTGAGGTGAGCTATGAGTTGTGTAAGGCAGCGGGATATAACTGCATGGTGATTGAGATGGCAGACGACATAGACATACCAAGCGTGGAAAACAACGTTAAGGTGAAGTCATCCGTCACTTTTGAGTATAATGATCATCCAGAATGGAACGTGAGGATAGACAATGCCCCAATAGACGGACAGGGAACAACCTCCATGCGATACTATCGTTGGAACGTGAGGTGGAAATTGAAGAGTGACGCTCTCTTCACTTATGCAGATGGCACTACCGACACGAAGGAAGGATACATAGCAGGAAAGGGTTTGCATCCTAAGGTGAGCAAGATAACGGCGAAGAAGAACTATGCTTCCTCGATGCAGGGACACAAGATTGGGGGTACTACAATGTATGACGAACTGTATGAGCGTCTTGGGCTTAAATCATCGCTACCCTCTACGTCAAACCGCGTGGCCATATATTCATATCCGTTCATGGGTTTCCAGAAGTACAAGGACGGAACTTATAAGTTCATTGGTTTATATACGGCAGGACCAGACAAGGGTGACAAGAAAACATTCGGTTATGACACGAAGGTTTACCCAAAGCTATTACAAATAGAAGGGCCTAACCATGCTCCTCTTGGTACACGTTTCCTGCATCCCTGGATTGACGTGACATATTCAGCATCCGACGAGACGCTGATGTTCGGCGGTCAGGAGGCGTGGGACGTGTCAATTGCCCCTTGGGAGACATCTGAGGACGGGACTCAGGAGGATTGGGACAACATACTCAACCTTATGGAACAGGAATGGCGACCGGCATACGAGATAGTTTATTTCTGCTCGCCTTATATGCGCTCGTTGGAGGAAGTGGGCATGACACTCGATGAGATAAATGCTGATGTGGACGGCTTCCAAAGCAGAATGGACGTGTTCGGAAATCGTAATAATGGCGTTCTAACGCTATACGACAGCAGTTATCATCTGATATACTATCGTCTGAAGACAAAACGATACGAGATACTTGATGGTCACGACGTGCGCACATACCTTAATGGATACCTTGATAATATGACCAATCCATCGACAGGCGAGCTAATTGTGGCACGTGGGGCTAAATTTGTGGCGGAGGCAGGCAACTACTGGAGCATTGAGGATGCAGAGTATCACGATAACTTCTGTGTGCTGATAGGAGCAACCGACAACCATGCCAAGAATACATATCCGTTCAAGTTCAAACCTCTTAGCGAGGGAGGACGATGGTGTTGGAAACAAGATGACCTTGACTCAATCCTCGCGACCGACAACAATGGACAATCGACCAAGAGCTACAGCGTTGAGGTGGGTGATGTAACCGCCGACGGCACGGACATATATCAAGGCTCTTCATCTGTGTTTTGGACACTGATAGGCAGTTGCTTCCGAACTGGTTGCAAGACTATGATGAGCCGTATGATAAACGCACTTGTTGCAATGGCGGGCGAGCGCGGCATACAGGGGGCAACAGTTCACGAGACCGTGATGAATATGTTTGACTACTATTTCTGGGGACGCACGGCGAAGTATTTTCCCATGTTGGGTTACAATAATGACAGTAACTGGTGCTATATAACACCATGGGTTATTGACCCGAACAAGACATACAATAACGTCTTCCCTCTTACACAGGCTCTTGGAACTCAATATGAGGCAGAACGACAGTGGGTGGAGCGTAGAATAGTGTATGTGTTCTCTTTATTCGAGATTGCAGCTTTCAATGGGTCTTCGGATGACGGGATGGGCAAACTGGAGTTTACTCCCGCCAAGACATTCAAATTCAACATAACCCCTGCTATAGATATGTACCCAAGTGGAAATATCGGAGGTGGACAGAATGTGAAAGGCATAAGGACTCCAGCGGGCGACGTATGTGTCATTGCCGCTTCCTCTGATGGACAGACCACATATTATCTGAAAGCTGTTGACTGGTACACATCCATCGGCGACCTGTGCCAATTGACACTAACAAGCCGTGGAGGTGATGCCACGGTGGGAGCGACGTTTGCCATATCAGCCAAGCGTCTGAGGGTGCTGAAAATAGGAGATGCGGATGCTTCAAAAGTTTTGTTCAACGCTTCCACGCTTACAGTGAGTGGGGCATCACTTGAAGAGATTGACGCGAGGAATGTGGTGTCGCTAAAGAATGACGTGAGGCTTCTTGGATGTCCACGTTTGAAGAGGGTGTTATTTGAGGGTACGAATGTTCCGACACTTCTGATACCTATGGGAGCAAAGGTGGAGGAGGTAAGCTATCCGACAGGTATGCAGACCCTTTTCCTTCATACGCTGCCACTGCTTACGATGGACAAGATGCTTATTCCCGACGGCAGTCTGACCACCATCAACGGCATCTACTACTACGAGTGTCCGAACCTCTCTCCGTTTGAAATCTTGCGCAAGATATTTCATACGGAGGGTAACAACCTTCAGTTCCTCACGATGATATGGGGTACTCCTGTCTCAGGTACTTCGGCAGACCTTGAAATGCTTGCTACATTCACGGAAATGAGCTATGACCCATCCACGGGCGAGGGTTACGGATCAGTTCTTTTCGACCAGGAGAACATGCTTCTTGTCAACTCGTCTCAACGCCCTGTTCTTGAAGGAGTCATCAATGTGGACAGATATGCCTACGAGGATTCCGTGACCTCACTTCGTGACTTCTTCGGTTCGAGGTTGGAGATTAATGTGGCGGGATACTACATTCGATTCAAAGACAAGGAATGGCTTGATTACATTGCCACAAAGTTTGGTGATGGAGTTGGAACAATACAAGACAATTTGGATTCTGTAACAAATATAGATGGTTTTACCACAACTGAAGTATCAGAAAATTGTCCAAACATTGACATTCTTGATATGTCACCATTTAAGAATATAACTGCATTATATTACCATCCATCACAAGGTTGGAACTGGAACACAACAGCAACCAAAGTATATTTTAAGCAGAAAGATAAAGAGACAAGGTCGGGTGTTATTAATATTGGTCAAAGTGTTGACGGTGTTTATAAGTATGTTTATGGTTTTGGTGGTGTAAATCACAACTACCGATATGAAGAATGTGTGGTTATTGAAAATTGTACTAATTTCAATGGATATTTCTTTAGAGATGTGACATACGGCAACATTTATATTAAAAATGATGTTATGATGGGAGGAGGTTTTTCATATGCTTCAAATCCAACAACAGCAGTACAAGGTTTTATTTATGTTACTGAATCAGCTTATAATCAATATATAGAAAGTACCAATTGGACAAAACATATTGCAAAACTAAAAATATATGATTTTGATGCGGACCCCGATAACATACATCCTGAACATACGGGGTATTTCGCAATGTAATGATAAACCATAAACACTATCAGAATGTAAAAAAGTAACTCTGTGTGGTGAACCAGGGACTAAAGAATGTTAAAGCCGTTTTTAAGTCTC
>JBJEAV010000004.1:4224-5356 GCA_051869395.1 Prevotella sp. | reverse complement strand
AACGGATATCCCGTTTTATGCAAACACACAGATGATGATACAAAAGATGATATAAAGAAGAAAACAAATTCTATTTTCGTTTCAGCAATACGGCGGCAATTATCGGGGCACCTACCAAGGCAGTGACACTGTTGACGGGCAAGGCTCCCTCGAAACCCGGGAGACGGGAAAGAATGCAGCAGAGGAGGGTGAGCGATATACCCGACACGAGAGTTGCAGGCATAAGCCAACGATGGTCGGAAGTGCGGAAGACGGCACGGGCAAGATGAGGAACGGCAAGACCTACGAACATTATCGGACCGCAGTATGCAGTGACGACTGCGGCAAGAAGTCCTGAAGAGAGAATCACCATTATGCGCGAGCGTCGGATGTTCAATCCGAGGTTTCGCGCATAATCGTCTCCAAGCATCAGTATGTTCATCGTTTTTATCAGCAACATCCCTAATGGCAGTATAAGGCACATCAATAGGGTGAAGACAACGAGTTGGGTGCCGGAGGTGCGGGTGAAACAGCCCAAGCCCCATACCACGTATGCCTTGACATCCTCCTCGGCACTGAAGAATTTAAGTACGCCGATGATTGCCGTGGCAAGATAGCCCGTCATCACTCCAATGAGCAGCAAGGTGACATTGCCACGCACATACTGCGCCACAAACACTATCAACGCCAATATGGATAGAGCTCCCACAATAGCAGCCACAGTGATTGCCACATCTCCGACATAGCCCAAACGACTGAGAGCCACACCTCCAAGCGACGACGAGAGCAACACGACAAATGCCACACCGAGCGACGCCCCATTGCTTACTCCGAGTACAGACGGACCGGCAAGAGGATTGCGGAAGACAGTCTGCATCTGCAATCCGCTCACCGACAGTCCCGCTCCTGCCAACAAGGCGGTTATGGTCTGCGGCATGCGCGAGTTCCATATAATATTGCTCCATATCGTCATCTCTTCTTCGGAATATCCCGTGGTTGGCATATCGAGCACTATCCCCACGATGGCATCGAGGGGAATGGCCACCGTGCCGATGAAGAGATTCGCAACAAAGAGCAAGGCGGAAAGCGCAACAAGCGCCACCATCATCAAGAAACTTAATCCCGGCCTAAACATACGTCCCTTATCTCCCTT
>JBJEAV010000004.1:0-4124 GCA_051869395.1 Prevotella sp. | reverse complement strand
TTGCAGTATATCACCTTCTTATCCCTGAAAGCCTTGAACATCGCATTGCGAGGCTCTGATTTCTGCAATGCCTCGTAGGAGAACTCTCCTGGAAAACTGTTGAGTATGCGCCAGTAGTCGGCATTGGCAGCCTTGGCATACATCGCCTCAAACTCGATAGGAATGCCGCCCGTGTTATCGTCGTTGATGACATAGTCTGCCCCGGCATCGCGGAATATCTGCGCCAGGTAGTTCTTTCCGCCCACAGCGTGCCAATTGCCGCCGTGCATCTCACCACTAAATATGGTGGGACGCTCACCGCCAACGACTTCCACCTTGGATTTCAGTTCGTTGTATCTGTCGGCTATACCACGGAAAATCTCGTTAGCTTCCTTCTCCTTGCCGATGAACATTGCCACAAACTTTATCCATTCAGCCTGTCCGAGAGGGTCGAGTTCCTTATATCCAAGATGCGGTACAAGGGTGACTCCCGTCTCCTTGATAGCGTCGTATCCTCCACGCTTAAAGGGCGATATAAAGATGACATCGGGAGCAGCCGACATCACAAGCTCGGGGTCGAAATTACCCTCTACGCCAATCTTCACTATCTCACCCTTCTTCACCCTCTGCAGTATGTCCTTGTCATAGAGATTCTTCGTCCCAGTGATTCCCTTTACCACATCGTGGGCATTGAGGATTGTGAAGTTGGAGAGTTGGAGCATGGTCATGAGGATTGTGCGCTTTATAGGCACTTCAATCCTTGTATATCCCTCGGGGATGTCTGTTGCTTTTGCTCCGTGATGCACCAACGCAAAACGATAGGACATACCCTTTGACTTCTGTGGATCCTTGACATCCACAAGACGGGTGCCGTCATCAAGCATCCTCACGCTAAAGCCCTTGGCATACTGGGTTTTCACTTCCACCACGGAGTCGGTATTCACTGCTGCCGACTCCCTCTTATTGCCGTTGCCTGAGCACGATGCAGTGATAATAGCCATCACCAACATCGCAATACTAATCATTATCTTATTCATCTTTCAAAATTATTATTTCAAGTTGTTCTTTTGTCATTATATGGTTGCATGCCTTGTGGCAATGTGCTGTCAATACCGAGAGGAAACTCCCGATTCTGTCCTGTGGAATTATATCCCATAGCTCACGCGCAAGGGTTATGTCGTGAGCCTTTGCCACGACTATCTCATCACATCCTGCCTCAACGAGCATCGATGCGATGAAGTCACGGTCCATCGTACTGCGCCTACTGTGTGTGTCGAGATGTCCCGCTGCAAGTTTCACAGCCTTGCCAATCATCATCACAAGATGGACATGAGGAATGGCAAGCTCTTTGGCAATAGAGATTGTAGCTCCTATGTAGTTGCCGTATTCCACGAAGCACTGCGGCGGAAGTTGGGGAAAGCGCGAGCGCACCATACGCTCGCTCTTGGCACCGCTGTTGATTACCACCTCACCCCTGCCCGAAGCGGCTGCCACCGTCATGCACTTGCGAATACTGTCAATAAAGGCTTCTTCGGAGAATGGCTTTATTATACCCGACACTCCTACTATGGATATTCCGCCCTCAATACCAAGACGGGGATTGAACGTCCGCTGTGCCAGTCGCTCACCGTCAACGACGGATATTGTCACCTTGACATGGGCATCATTGAGATTGCGGCGAATCATCTCGCGAGGCACACGGTTGATTGCTGATTCGCCAGGGGGATAATCGAAACCGGGAAGCGTAAACCGCCCCACTCCCTCGCCGCCTTCTATCGTCAGCTGACCGTCAACAGGCATTACCCTTGCCCTTATCTCCGCTCCATTGGTCACGTCGGGATCATCTCCGCTCTCCTTTATCACGTAGGCATAGCCTTCGCCATAGTTAACATCCACGGGAATGCTCTCACCATTTGGCAGTAAGACAGAGACGACAGGCGGACGCTCACCACTAAGTGAAGCGTAGGCTGCAATTGCCGCAGCTGTGGCGCATGTGCCAGTGGTAAGTCCGCTTTTCAAGGGATAGTATTCCGGTAGCAAACGCTCTATCATCCTGCGCAGTCCGTGCTCGCCGTTGACGATGTGGAAAGCTGATGGGGTAGGGGGACGGCGCAGGGCAATTATTCTCATACCATTCCTTCGGGCTTCATCAACTTTCTCCACATATCCTCCTGACAGTCCGCTTTCTTTCAATATCAACACTCCCTTTCTGATTGCATTGACAGGGGAATCGCCATAGAATATCAGATGATCGTCGGTTATGCCCTCGGCATGAGCCTTGTCGAGACTCGACTGGCGGTTGAGGATATGATAAAACACCTCGCAACCTTTTTCTGCCAATGGTTTCAGATGACTGATACTCTGTACTCCTGTCGTTGCGATAACCGTGGAATACGGTTCTACTTTATCTATGGCTTCCTCGTAGGAGTCACACCATATTATATCATTGTCTCTCGGCGGAAAGATTCTCTCGAAACGGATTGCCGGGATATTAAGATATTCCGCCACATCCGCCACCGTGTCGTGAAGATGGGAGGCAAAGGGATGGGCAGCATCCACAAGCAACCGTATGTCTTTTCGGCGACAGAAGTCAATCATCTTATCCCGCGTCATGGCACCATTTATAGCCTCGCCATGGCACAGTTCCACCTCCTGCTCTCCCGTTTTGGTAGAGTAGTAGAACGGTTTGCCAGCCTCTTCAATCTCCTTGACTGCTTTCCGTCCCTCAGTGGTTCCGCCGAATAAGAGTATCATTCTTCGCCCTTCCTGAATAAATGAGTGAAATGTCTGTCATAAAGACGAGATACATTTCTAATTGGCTTTCCCTCCGGTCGCCGAACTTCGTTTCCTAATCCCCCACTCACCGCTTCTCCCACGACAATCATAGTGGTGAGTGTGAGATGGTTATCCTTGACGATATTGGCGAGATACGACAGTTTGCCACGCCATATTCTCTGGTCTTTCCATGTAAGATGATAGCATACTGCCACGGGAGTGTCGGCAGGATATTCCTGCAAGAGCTGCTCCTGAACATCATCCACGATGGCGGCACTCAGGAAGATGCACATCGTACTGCGACTGCGGGCGAGAAGATGCAGCTTCTCGTGCTCGGGCATTGGCGTGCGACCCTCACCACGGGTGAGGATGATGGTTTGGCATCGCTCGGGGATTGTGAACTGCGACCGCAACTCGGCGGCTGCGGCAAGGAATGACGATATTCCCGGGGTGATATGATAACTGATGCCATGTGCATCGAAGAAATCCATTTGCTCCTGTATGGCTCCGAAGATACACGGGTCACCGGTATGCAGTCGGACGACGAGCAGTCCGCGGTCAGTGAAGTCCTTCATCAAAGCGCATTGCTCCTCAAGTGCCATCGACGCACTGTTGCGCACCGTAGCCCCCGGTTTGGCACATTCGGTCAACTGCCTCGGCACAAGACTTCCGGCATATAGAATAAGGTCAGCCTCTTCGAGGAATCGTCTGCCTCGGATAGACACGAGTTCGGGGTCGCCAGGTCCTGCTCCCACAATCTCGACATGACCTTTTGAGCGGTCGAAGGCTGAATCCAATGCCACGGCGAGAGTCCATTGCGTGCCTTTCTGTTTTTCCATCAGCAGGCGGCGACTACCGGCACTTAGCATTGCCGCAGCCTCACTCACACTTGCTGTCCCCACATGCCTCTCCACGGTCTGACTTGGATTGGGCACATCCATATCATTCAGTTCGTCAGCAGTATAGAAGTCAACGTCATATCCACGTTCAATAAGTTCTCCCACCACCTTCTCGTCTTTCTTCACATCGATAGTGGCAATGGTTTTTATGGCCTGAGGCATAAATCCATTTCTGACAAGACAACGACGCATCTCTCCAATGATCTCCATATCGGCATCATGGGCAAGACCAATTCCCAAGTGAAGGCATTTGGGGATATAATAAAGCACAGATTTTATTCTATTGGAAGACAATGACTTATATCCCACGACAATAAGCAGTTCAAAAAGCCTGCCATCAATATCCTCCTCACGATAGAACACAGAGACATGCTCGGGCAGATGGCTTTCGAGCCATCGCGTCCCCTCGTCCTTCACCTGAAGAAGTAATGCCGTAGGGCGGCGATTGACAAACAAGGCTATCTCGGCATT
>JBJEAV010000003.1:0-5362 GCA_051869395.1 Prevotella sp. | reverse complement strand
ATGGAGAGACGCTGATAGCTACAATCGCAGGCGAGGACAGGGAACTGAAACTGGAACTTGGCAACACCGAACTTTATGGTTATAAGGACCTTGATGGTGATGGCAGTATGGAGGCTGTGGTAAGCCATTTTATGTCGGGTGCTAATGGTGAACCCGTGGATTGTCCTTACGTGGTGTATTATGATGCAGAAACCGACCAACTGAAGAAGACTGACGAAATGGCATTGACCTGCAAACCGACCTTTGAAGGTGATGGCGATAAGATAGTCATAGTGCAGCGCGAAGGTCTAAGGATGGTAAGCTATAGTTATGAGGCAGGCAAGTTGAAGACGGAGAAAGATGAGTTCAAGTCCTTTGGCAATGTACTCACCACTGTCGAAATGCCAAATGTGTTTGCCGACGAAGAATATGGTGAAAAGTCCATTTCCCTGAACTTTGATAATGAGGGCGATGATGAAGAAACTCTCACATTCTCACGTGAAGAAGGCGGATATTACCATGGGGTGAAGATGACTCTTCAGAGTGTGTCATTCGCCTCTGGTGAAAGTAAGTCTATCAACATTACCGCCACGAAATTCCAAATACTCAAAGAGTCCACCAACGAAATGCCCGACATAATCGGCGACAACTACCTATATCGTTGGGATGGCAGCAGATATGAAGAATATATGTGGAATGGCACAAATCTTGTGAAGACTATCTAATTCGGTTATGCTCCTCCCAAATAATACCGATAGATATAGGCCTATTGTCCTTTATGATGGTGAGAAGCCCGATAAGATTATTAACCTTGCGCCACTAAGAATAATAACCTTGTGGCGTTAAGGTTAATAATCTTATCAGATAATAAAAGGCATTAGTTTCCACCGTTTACACCTGTTCCGCAACTTCCGCAAGGATGGTGGTGGTGGTGGAAACTGGGATGAGTTTGGATTGTATGTTGGGAGTTGGCAAAATATGTTTTGACTGATTTGCAATGATGGTGGTATTGCTAATGGAGGGGCAGTTGGGGAGATGAGGGAGTGGCTCGACAGCAAAACTGTCGAGAACGGTGGCTGGGCGGGAGAGTCGCTATGCCATGGTGTTGGGCTCAAGGCATTGGGCGCGGATGATGGTTCTCTTTAGTACTATCCCTCTGAACCTATTCCCTCTGAACCAACTCTGAACCTATTCCCTCGTCATAGAGATTTATAGCTTATACGGGGTTATGATGATTGATTTGTAGCAAAAAAATGTTAAGAACGAGTTTTTATTTGCTGATACGCAAAAAGATTTCGTTTCTTTTTTGTAAATTTGCAGCCGAAATTAAGAAAAACGACAAATAGAAGAAAAATGGAACTGAATATGTACATGACATCACTTAGTTTTGCTCAAGGCTTCATAAGTTTTGAGCAGCAGTGTTGTGTTCATACACACAGTATTTATTGTGGTACAGGTTTCCATTCATGTAATCGGAATAGTTATATCAGTCAGACAGCTTGATGCTGACATAGAGAGATAACGCAAGTGAAATAGTTGGAAGCTCCGTACCATGGAATTTCCAACTATTTTTTTATTCATCCTAACGACAAAAAGAACAATGCCCGCAAATAAGAATGCCTTAATAAGGTATAAGACAATTGACAACTGCTTGAGAAACAGATATAGAAGATGGACTCTCGATGACCTTGTAGAAGCGTGCTCCGAAGCACTCTACGATATGGAGGGAATAAAGAAGGGAGTCTGCACAAGAACTGTGCAGATGGACATACAAATGATGAGGTCGGACAAATTGGGGTACAATGCCCCTATTGAGGTCTATGACCGAATATATTACAGGTATGCCGACCCTGGCTATTCAATAACTGAAATGCCACTATCAATGGAAGACTGCAAACTGATAAAGAAAGCCATTGACTTGCTTGAAAACTGCGGCAAGAATGACAATCGTGAAACAATCAAGGTGCTTTCAAAGGTTAAGGACAGGCTTTCCGGTATTTTGAACTTTGTATAAGCAAAAGGCTTCTTTTCGCATTTCGTTGCTGAAAAGAAGCCTTTATCGTTGAGTGAGGAACCAGACTCGAACTGGTGAACAACGGTTTTGCAGACCGCCCCTTTAACCACTCAGGCATCCTCACGTATTGGGAGTTTGACAGGATTCGAACCTGCGTAAACAAGTGCCACAAACTTGCGCCTTAACCTCTCGGCCACAAACTCCATGTGTCGCTTTAGACCACTCAGTCATACTTCCATCAACTTTCGGGTGCAAAAGTACTATAGGCTGATGAAGTCTTTTTTCGTAGCAAAAGAAAATCTCGGATTTTTAGAAAAGATTCCCAAAGGATAATGACTATCTGTGCAAATATACCATCAAGAAATATCATAGCAATAAGATTGTCTCCGATGACTCAGGGCAGGTTGTGGTGGTGGGAAAAAGCAAAAATACAAATAATAGATAAGAAATTTGGCTAATTACAATATCACTGTCCTAAACCAGTCGCGGAGCACACCCATGTGTCGGTCCTGACTGTCGGCGCAAAGGATAATCACCTGTCGTCCGTCGGGCAGTGTGGGGCCGAGGCACATTCCCTCATAATTGGCAAGACCTGAGTCAGAGGCTCCCAAGACGGTTCTCCATCCAGTGACGAATGTTTTCTCTGGATTTCCGGGAGTAATACGGAATATCTTGTTCATCACCCAACTGCCTATCTTCATGCCTACCACCTTGAACTCACGCTCGAGCACAAGCAACGTGCCGTCGCCAAGGCTCAACAGTTCCGCCACACCAAAGGCATGACTATCGTCATTCGTTGGTGAATCATCAAGTGGCATATCAAGAATATATGTATATTGTCTCTTCAGATTCAGATTTGGGGTATATTCCATCAGCCTCAACATCAATCCGTTGTCTCCCTTCAGCGGTCCCTCGTTGATGGTGAACACACTCATGCGCCGCTTGTCGTAAGTAAGGCTCTCTATCGTGCGGTTGGAATATCCATAGTCCCTGAAGTCAGTCACCACGGTTGAGCCATTTTTAGTGCCGTCGAGGATATTATACCTTACGATTTCCGATGTCTCCTCCTTACCTATATATATATTATGGTTTTCCTTGTCGTATGCTATTGCCTCCTCGTCGAGATTCTTGGGTTCGAGTTGACGGAATCCACGGTTCCTCACCGAGGTGATATTGCCCTTGTCGTCGATGTCGATATTGAATATGAAATATCCCCCTTGCTTGCTCTTGTCCGACACGAGGGCATACCTGTTGCCACCAAGTCGCACTATTCCGCTGTAATTACCGGGAGGCACATCCCTTGCGTCGAATGGCATACCGAGTATAGGCTCCCTGCCGCCCGTATCAGAGTCGCGGGAGGTAGTAATGACATCGGGCACGCACGAAAGATAGAACACCAGGAAGGCGATAACCGTCAAGATGGCGCAATACAATATCACAGTCAAGTTTCTTTTCATCATTATCGTTATTCTGAATTCGGCTGCAAAGTTAGTGATTATGTCTTAGAGCAGCAAACATTTTCAGTTAATATAACTTGCACAACTGCTAAATAATCTTTCCCCCGTTTCCACCTGTTCCACCTGTTCCGCAACTTCCGCAAGGCTGCTGGTGGTGGTGGAATGAATACTATTTCTCATCCGTAAGTATATGCGTTTATATAGTTACGGATGAGTTATTTAAATATAATTCTGCCGCAACTATGTTAAAAAACCATATTACGGATGAGTAATCCTTTGTTATCTTCGGGAAAATTTGTATCTTTGCATAAGATAAGCTGCATCTCGGCATAACACTCAAGCAAGCTTGGTGATTCTGCTCTCGATTTGCATTATCTTTGCACTTGATAATCAAATAATTCACATAATTAGAGATACGAGTATTATGAACAACAAAGGCAATGGTATCATAGGCAGGAAAAACGAACAGGACACACTTCGTTATATAATGGAAGAAAAAGAGGCGAAGATGGTGGCGGTGTATGGACGCAGACGAGTGGGAAAGACCTTTCTTGTCCGCCGGTTCTTTAATGACCAGTTCGATTTCTATTTCACTGGAAGTTTTGAGACTCCGGCAAGCATACAATTGGCACTGTTTGCCAGTCAGCTGCGCCAGTATTCCGGTGAGGACGTACCTGTACCCAAGTCATGGTTTGATGCATTTGAATTATTGCGTGATTATCTCGAAAAACTCGACAAGCCACGTATTGTGGTGTTCTTCGATGAGTTGCCTTGGATGGACACACCGAAGTCAAACTTCATCCAGGCATTCAGTTATTTTTGGAACTCCTGGGCATCAGCTCGTTGGGGAATGAAGATGATTATCTGCGGTTCTGCCACATCATGGATGATAGATAAAATAATAGGTGACACGGGCGGACTTTATGGACGTTGCTCACGCACCATATATCTTGCGCCGTTTTGCCTTGGTGAAGTAGAGCATTTTCTGAGAGAGTCAAAGGGTATAGTATGGAATCGCTATCAGATACTCGAAGCGTATATGATAATGGGAGGCATACCTTATTATTTGGATATGCTCGACCGTGGCAAGACATTCAGTCAGAATATCGACTCACTGTTTTTTGCCCACGGAGCTCCTCTTTTGACAGAATACGACTTTCTGTTTCGTTCTCTTTTCAAGTCATCGGCTATTTATAGGCAGGTTGTGGAGGCAATCGCCTCTAAGTCGAAGGGACTGACCCTAAAGGAGATAAAGGAGTCATTGGGAAATATCGGCGACGGAGGAGGACTGAGCATTGTTCTTGACAACCTATGCAAATGTGATTTCATCCGGCGTTATTATGCCTTTGGCAAAAAGGAGCGTGGAGCGGTGTATCAACTCACTGATATGTTTACACTCTTCCACACAAAGTTTATTCGCCGTGACGAAGGGCTTGACCAGCATTTCTGGTCAAATATCAAAGACGCCCAACATAACGCATGGGCGGGATATGCCTTTGAGCAAGTTTGCCTGCATCATCTTTCACAGATACGTCGAGCCTTGGGCATATCGGGGGTGCTTACCTCCGCCAGCGCGTGGTCGTGCAAGCGACAGACTGACAGCGACGGAACCGAGTGGGATGGTGCCCAAATAGATCTTGTACTGGAAAGAGCCGACAAGGTAATTGACTTGTGCGAGATGAAATACAGTCAGTCGGATTTCGCAGTGACTGCCGACTACGAGCGTCATTTGCGCGAGCGCACATCCACATTCCGTCATTTCACCAAGACAAGATATGCCTTGCACAATGTTCTTGTCACGACATACGGACTGCGTTATGGTATGTATTCTGGAATATTCCAATCAACAGTGACTATGGATGCACTGTTTGAAGAGATAATCCACCCATATTAAATAAGTATGGTTGTTGAT
>JBJEAV010000002.1:0-24107 GCA_051869395.1 Prevotella sp. | reverse complement strand
TGTCGTGCCGGCAGTCGAAGAGGTTCTCGCAGTTGAGCTGGACAAAAGTCAGGATGGTGAGGAATATGATGGAAATCATTTTTTGTTATTTATTAAACACAGAGTTATATTTATTATAAAACACAGAGACACAGAGTTTTTTTTATTTTAAAATACAAAGACACGAAGAAACAAAGTTCTTTTTTCGCAGACTGAAGATACAGAGAGCAGCAAAGCTTGCTTACAAAGGCCACAAAGATTTCCCCGTCCGCAAGGCTTAGTGGCGACTTTTAAGTCGCTTGTTGTCTTTGTATCTAAAGAAAATCTTAGTTCCTTTGTGTCTTTGTGTTTATTAAATTAATAATCTGTTGAATAGTTATACATCGTGTCGCGGTATTCGTTGGGCACGCCGATGTCGAACATCTTACCGTCGAGCCTTACGCCGAGGAGACCTTCCTTCTGCCTGACTTGTTCGAGGGCAGTGGTCAGCTCTATCTCGCCCTTGGTGTTCACCACGTTGTTGTCGATGTTTTCCTTCAGTTGCCTGAACACGCCGGGAGTGAGGATGTATGAACCGAAGGCGCAGTAGTAGCTTTTCTGCCCCTTGACTGACGTGGAAGCCACGCCGAGGTTTTCCTCAGCGTATGCCGACGTGGGTTTCTCTGTGATATTGCTCATGCTGAGCACCCTCTCCTTGCTGTCGATCCACTTGCCGCTGGTCACACCGTAGTAGCACACCTTCTCAAGCGGTATCTCGTGGATTGACATCATCGGCTTGTTGAATTTCTCGAATGCCTCGATGAACTGAAGCGCACAACATTTGTTGGTGTTGCTGCGGTAGATGGTGTCGCCGAGCAGCAGCAGTACCGGCTCGTCGTCAGCGAAGTCGGCGCATTGATACACGGCATCGCCGAATCCCTTCTTCTCAGTCTGATAGACGTATGTGAGCCGCTTGCCGAGGTCGAGGATGTGTCTCTCGTATTTCAGTTTGTCCTTAGGCAGCTTGTTGAGATGCTCTTGGGGGAGTGGAGTCTCGAAGAACTGTTTGTATTGCAGTCTCTCCTCCTCGCTGCCGAGGACGATACAAACTTCCTCAATACCCGCAGCCTTACATTCCTCAAGCAGTATGAGTATGAGCGGTTTAACCTGTCCGTCCCTGTCGATGATGGGGAAGAAGTCCTTCTTGAGGAATCGGGTTTCGGGATATAGTCTTGTGCCGAATCCCGCAACGGGTATGATAGCCTTGCGTATGGTGTGCTTAGGTTCGATGGTCAGTGGATAGGCGTGGAGACCGAGCGACTGGAGGTAATCCACGAGCTTTGTCTGGTCATCCTTCGACTTGGCGAGGAACTGCACCGAGCCGTCGCCGTGTGAGCCTACACCCTTGCCGCCGTAGGTCAGCGACCTCACGGTTTCGTCCTGAAGCATGGCGTGGAGCTTGGGCGAGGTGAGTTGGGTGGGACACATGGGCGTGATGTATTTGTCGAAGTCCTCCTGAGCCTTGGTCATGAGCTTTCCCAATTCCTCCACCTGTCCGTTTTTCATCAGTTCGATGGCTTCCTTTACGGTCTTCACGTTGAGTTCTCCTAAGGCATACTGCACGTTCTTCTCCCTTTCACCTTCTGCAAATGGGAATGCCTTGTTGAGGTCGGTTAGGATTTTGATGGTGTCCTTTTCGCCGTTGAGGTCTGAGAACACCCAGTAAAGGCTCTTGCTGATGTTGAAGTTCTTCACCTCCACCTCCTCGGCATCGAAGGTCATGAGCACGGGATGCACACCGAAGGCGCAGGCCTGGTCGAGACGGCCGCAGCGGCTGCTGGTGCGCAGCTCTCCCCAGTAGGCGATGTTCATCTCGCCCAAGGTGCTGAGGTTTAGGTTGTAGAGCAGGTTGAACGCCCTTGCCACGAGTACGCAGATGGCAGCCGACGAGGATAGTCCGCTCTTCATCGGCAGGTTCATCTTGGTGATTTTGATTTTCACTCCTCCCACCTTGTACCATTCGAGCATGTATGAAGCCACTCCGGCGCAATAGCAGAAGAAGGAGCCGCTCTTTGCAATCTCCTTGAGGTCGTGGGAGTCCATGCGGCACGAGAAGTCCTTCCACACGTCCTCAATCTCGGGTGCGGAGGAAGTGACGGAAAAACGTTTCGCCTTCTCCACTGTGGCATAGATGCCCTGTTCTATACCCGAGACGATGGCTGCGCCCGGGACGAGGTCGGCGTTCATGGTGCGGTACTTGCCCGCCCAGTCGGAGTGCTCGCCAAAAAGGCACAGTCTGCCGGGGACAAATAATTCGATTTGGTCTTTCTTCATTTTTTTGGTAAAGGGTATAATATACTTTGGAGTTAAAGGAGTTAAAAGTAGTTAAAAGACGATGGTCTTTCCAATTTAATTTCTTTATCTCAAATTTCTGAAGTAAAAACTTTGCGGATGCCTCTGGGAGCGTGGGCGTCCCGCCCGCGGCCTGCCGAGAAAACATATATCTTCCCTGCTCGATGTTTTTGATTACTCTCTATGAAGGCCGCGGGCGAGACGCCCACGCTCCCAGAGGCTGCGCATTGGTTACCTCCAAAACTTGACTCTTTAACTTCCCTTACTTCCGTAAGTCGAGTATAATGATATTTATGTCAGTCGCATTAGATATTGTCCGTAGCCGTTCTTTATCATAGGTTTGGCGAGTTCGTGAACTTGCTCTAAGGTAATCCATCCGCGCTTGTAGGCAATTTCCTCTAAGCAAGCCACCTTCAGGCCCTGTCGCTTTTCGATTACCTCGATGAACGTGCTTGCCTCGCTGAGGCTGTCGTGGGTGCCTGTGTCGAGCCATGCGAATCCTCTCTGCAGGGGCAGTACCTTCAGTTGCTGGCGTTCGAGATACACCTGGTTGACTGTGGTAATCTCCAGTTCGCCTCGTGCGCTGGGCTTGATGTTCTTTGCAATCTCCACCACGCTGTTGGGATAGAAATACAGTCCTACCACTGCATAGTTTGACTTGGGATGCTCGGGCTTCTCCTCTATGCTGAGGCAGCTGCCTTCGGTGTCGAACTCAGCCACTCCGTATCTCTCTGGGTCGTTGACGTAATATCCGAATACAGTGGCGAGGTCGTGCTTCTCTGCATTCTCTACACTGTTGCGGAGCAATGACGAGAATCCGCTGCCATAGAAAATGTTGTCGCCCAGTACAAGGCATACAGAGTCGTCGCCGATAAACTCCTCACCGATTATGAAAGCCTGTGCCAGTCCGTCGGGCGATGGTTGCTCGGCATATTCAAAGTGTACTCCGATGTCGCTGCCGTCGCCAAGAAGTCGCCTGAAGCCCGGAAGGTCGTGTGGAGTACTGATAATAAGAATCTCCCTGATACCGGCAAGCATGAGCACCGATACGGGATAATAAATCATGGGTTTGTCAAAAATGGGTATCAGTTGCTTGCTGATTCCCTTGGTTATGGGGTAGAGTCTTGTGCCGCTACCTCCAGCTAATACAATACCTTTCATATTACTTGTTTTTTATGTTAGATTGCAATTTTTCGGCAAAGATACAAAAAAAATCAATAATAGGGTCTGTTTTTTCGATTTTTTTTCGGTGTTGTGCGGAAAATTCTGTAACTTTGCAGCCAAAATCAGTAAAAATAACAAAATGAGTATAATATCAAAGCTTTTCGGACGCAAATCCGATGAACAGCAGAAGGCAGGCGGCATGGAGGATTTCATGACCCTTGTAAGAGTTTATTTCCAGGCTGCAATGGCAAGTGACTTGGGTATCACCAACCTCGCCGCATTGCCTGACCTGCGTGTTTTCAAGACAACCCTGAAGGTACCTACAGTGAACAACAAGTTGGGGGTGGGCGAGAAAGCCCGCTGCCGCAAGATGCTGAAAGAGATATACGGTATGGAAGACATCTTCTTCAAGGAGATTGACCAGAGCGTGAAACGCAAGTGCAAGCGACTGCAGGACGTGCAGCCGTATTTCATCCAGTTCCAGGGATTCACCCAGGACCTGATGATGCTTATCGGCAACTTGATGAAGTTCAAGCTGCGTGTGCCGTCGTTTATGAAGAAGGCCATATATACGATGACGGAGAAGACCGTGAATGACATCTTCAACAAGAACGACTATACCGACCCGGGCGTGATGAAGACCGTGGTGGCAATCCGTGAGTACTCGCGCCGACTCGGTTATTCGCAGGAGTGGACGACCGCTTTCGTGTATAAGGTTGTGATGCTCGCGAAGAAGGAACCGAGACAGAAAAATGACGACCAAAAGTAGAAATACAGTAAAATAAATTAAATTACTGCCTCAAAGGTATTAAAAAACACTAAAAATAACGGCTCTATTGCCGTTGTCTTGAATTTTATTGCTACCTTTGTCAAGTAATGTGAACGTTTAGTTTATGAGTGACAAGGATATTGTAGAATTTCAGACCAAGGTGAGGGCACTGATTCTCCAGTTCAAGGACTTGAAACGGGAGAACGAGGAGCTATATGCCATGTTGGAGAAGAATGAGAACGATGTCAACGCTCTGAGACAGCAGCTCCAGGCAAGCAACAGGGAGTTTGAGGCGTTCAAGGCCGCAAAGATCTTGCAGGTGGCAGACGGCGACCTGCAGACGGCAAGGGAAAGACTGGCAAAACTAATACGTGATGTCAACAAGTGCATCTCCGTGTTATCCGAACAGAAATAATGGACAGTTATGGCAGACGAGAATAAGGACAAGTTCAACATAAGGCTTCATGTATATGATGAAGAGATAAATGTGACTATCAATCGCGACGAGGAGGAGTTGTATCGCGCGGCGGCTAAGATGATAACCGACCGCTACAACGTCTATGCCAAGCTGTTTAAGGGGCGCAAGGGCGACCACACCATTGCCCTGATGACCCTTATTGACGTGGCGCTGCAGTATCAGCGCGAGCACTCGCGCAACGACACGTCGCCATACGAAACTGTTCTCAGTCAACTTTCTGCTGAAATCGATGAGGTCCTAAGCAAAAAGAAATGAGAATTATTAACAGTTTTAATTATATAAATAAGGTATATGATTTTGAATATAATAATCACCGCAGCCGCCTTTATATTGGGCGGTGTTGGCGGATATCTCATTTTCAGGTATGTCCTTAAGGGAAAATACAATGAGATGGTAGAGGCTGCCGAGAAGGAAGCCGACGTGATGAAAGAGAAAAAGCTCCTTGAGGTGAAGGAGAAGTTCCTGAACAAGAAAAGTGAACTGGAGAAGGAGGTGCAGGTGCGCAACCAGCACATCCAGCAGAGCGAGAACAAGCTCAAGCAGCGCGAGATGTCGCTCAACCAGAGGCAGGAGGACTTGGGTCGCCGCAAGAATGAGCTTGACAACCAGCAGGTGCGCATTGACAACGAGAAGAAACTCCTCACCATCAAGCAGGAGGAACTGGAGAAGATGCAGCTCAAGGAGCGCGAGAAGCTGGAGGAACTTTCAGGGCTGAGTGCAGAGGAGGCAAAGCAGCGCCTGGTGGAGTCGATGAAGGACGAGGCAAAGACCGACGCCCAGAGCTATATCAACGAGATTATGGACGAGGCAAAGCTCAACGCCAACGCCAACGCCCGCAAGATTGTCATCCAGACCATACAGCGCGTGGCTACCGAGACTGCCATCGAGAACAGTGTCAGTGTGTTCCATATTGATAATGATGAGGTTAAGGGACGCATCATCGGTCGCGAGGGACGTAACATACGTGCCTTGGAGGCTGCCACAGGAGTGGAAATCGTGGTTGACGACACTCCCGAGGCTATTGTCATTAGTGCCTTCGACCCGATACGCCGCGAGATATGCCGACTTGCCCTCCACCAGCTTGTGGCTGACGGACGTATTCATCCCGCACGCATCGAGGAGGTAGTGCAGAAGGTGAAGAAGCAGATTGACAACGAGGTTATCGAGACCGGTAAGCGCACTGCCATCGACCTTGGTATCCACGGTCTGCATCCCGAACTGATCCGCATTGTGGGTAAGATGAAATACCGCAGCTCTTATGGTCAGAACTTGTTGCAGCATGCCCGCGAGACAGCCAACCTGTGTGCCGTTATGGCATCCGAGCTTGGACTGAATCCCAAGAAGGCAAAGCGTGCCGGACTGCTGCACGACATCGGTAAGGTGCCTGATGAGGAGAGCGAGCTGCCGCACGCACTCTATGGTGCCAAGATTGCCGAGAAGTACAAGGAGAAGCCCGATATCTGCAACGCCATCGGAGCACACCATGACGAGTGCGACATGAACACTCTGCTCGCCCCGATTGTTCAGGTGTGTGACGCCATCAGCGGTGCCCGTCCCGGTGCCCGCCGCGAGATTGTTGAGGCATACATCAAGCGTCTGAATGACCTTGAGGCCATAGCGATGAGCTATCCCGGTGTTACCAAGACCTACGCTATCCAGGCAGGTCGTGAACTGCGCGTCATCGTGGGTGCCGACAAAATGGATGACAAGGAGACAGAGGCACTGTCAGGCGAGATTGCCAACAAGATTCAGACCGAGATGACATATCCCGGACAGGTGAAGATTACGGTGATTCGCGAGACGAGAAGTGTTGCTTACGCCAAATAATGACTTTCAATAAACTGTATTAATGTAGATTATGGAATACGGAGAAACTTTAGAATCGAGTATCAACAGAAGTGACTATCGCATATTGGTGGTGGACGACGTTATGAGCAACGTGCTGTTGCTCAAGATCCTGTTGACTAACGAGAAATTCCAGGTTCTCACGGCAAACAACGGCACAACATGTCTGAAGGTGTGCAAGGAGCAGCATCCTGACCTTGTACTCCTCGACGTGATGATGCCCGACATAAGTGGATTTGACACCGCCGTGGAGCTGAAGAAAGACCCTGAGACGGCAGACATACCCATTATCTTCCTTACTGCCCTGAATTCTCCGTCCGACCTTGTCCATGGTTTCCAGGTGGGAGCCAACGACTTCCTCTCCAAGCCTTTCAACAAGGAAGAGCTTATCATGCGAGTGATGCACCAGATTTCTCTCGTGGCTGCCAAGCGTATCATCGTGCAGCAGAACATCGAGCTGAAGCGCACCATCAGCAACCGCGACAAGATGTACTCGGTGATTGCACACGACCTCCGCTCGCCTATGGCAAGCATCAGGATGGTGCTCAACCTTGTGGTTCAGACTGTCAGTCCCGAGGCAATCGGACCTGAGATGTTCTACCTGATAGACAAGGCAAACAAGGAAACGGAGGAAACCCACGACCTGCTCGACAACCTGCTGAAATGGACCAAGAGCCAGACGGGACGTCTGAAGGTGGCATTCCAGGAGTTTGAAATCAGCGACGTGGTTACTGGTGTGGCAGACATCTTCACTCTCATAGCCGAGACGAAGAAGATTAAACTGATAACAGAATACCACGAGGACGGTTTGAAGGTGCGTGCCGACAAGGATATGCTTAACACCGTATTGCGCAACTTCCTCAGCAATGCCATCAAGTTCAGCAACGAGGGCAGCAGCATTGAGATAGTTGTCTCAAAGAAGGACAACTTCGCCAAAGTGGGAGTAAGGGACCACGGTGTGGGTATCGCCCCCGACCGTATTGACAGTATCTTCCACAAAGGTGAGACTACATATGGTACAAACAACGAGGAAGGTAGCGGACTCGGTCTGCAGCTCTGCAAGGACTTCGCCGTGAAGAATGGTGGAGACGTTATGGTGGAGTCGGTATTAGGCGAGGGAAGTACGTTCTCGGTATTGGTGCCGCTGGTTGCAGAGCAAAATTAAAATATTAAAGGATTAAAATATTAAAATATTAAAGATGAAAGCATTTGTATTTCCCGGTCAGGGAGCACAGTTTGTCGGTATGGGTAAGGACCTGTATGACAACAATGAAAAGGCAAAAGAACTATTTGAGAAGGCAAACGAGATTCTCGGTTACCGCATTACAGACATTATGTTTGCAGGAACCGACGAGGAACTGAAGCAGACCAAGGTCACTCAGCCAGCCGTATTCCTCCACAGCGTCATCAAGGCAATCAGCCTTGGCGATGAGTTCCAGCCGTCTATGGTTGCCGGACATTCTCTCGGTGAGTTCTCCGCCTTGGTTGCAGCCGGCGCGCTTAACTTCGAGGACGGACTTCGTCTTGTTTATGCCCGTGCCATGGCAATGCAGAAGGCTTGTGAGGCTGCACCCTCAACGATGGCTGCCATCGTAGGTCTGCCTGACGAGAAAATAGAAGAAATCTGTGCTCAGGTTAACAAGGAGGGCAACGTGGTTGTCCCCGCAAACTATAACTGCCCCGGACAGTTGGTTATCTCGGGTAATGTTGAGGCAATCAACGAGGCTTGCGAGAAACTGAAGGCTGCCGGTGCCAAGCGTGCACTGCCGCTGAAGGTTGGTGGAGCATTCCACTCACCGCTGATGCAGCCTGCAAAGGACGAACTCCAGGCTGCCATCGAGAAGACTGAGTTCTCAGCTCCCAAGTGTCCTGTATATCAGAATGTTGACGGAAAGCCACATACTGACCCTGCAGACATCAAGCAGAACCTTATAGCACAGCTCACCAGCAGTGTTCGCTGGACATCATGCGTGCAGAACATGATTGCCGACGGTGCCGATGACTTCACAGAGTGTGGTCCGGGCAAGGCTCTTCAGGGAATGATTGGCCGCATCGACAAGACTGTGGCTGTCAACGGAATCTCATAATCGACAGTTATGCCAGAAAATAAGATTTTGATATATCAACTCCTTCCGCGTCTTTACAGCAACCGCAACAAGACGCGAAAGGAGTTTGGTCTTTTAGAAGACAATGGTTGTGGCAAATTCAAGGATCTCTCTTTTGCCACTTTCAGGGACTTGCGGCAGAAAGGGTTTACACACGTATGGTTTACGGGTGTTATCAGACATGCCACAAAGACAGACTACAGTGCCTATGGTATTCCCGTTAATCACCCAGCAATCGTCAAAGGTAATGCCGGTTCTCCATACGCTATCACAGATTATTATGATGTTGATCCCGACCTTGCCGTTGAGGTTGACCGTCGTATGATTGAGTTTGAGGCTATGGTGCAGAGGGCACACAATGCCCATCTCGGTGTCATCATCGACTTTGTTCCTAATCACGTGGCAAGGCAATATGCCTCGAAGAACAAGCCTGCCGGAGTTAAGGACCTTGGTGCAGACGACAATGTGAACAACGGTTTTGACCCGCAGAACAATTTCTACTATTGTCCCGGTTGCGGGTTCAGTCCGCAGTTTGACCTTAATGGCGGCACTGACGAGCCTTATCGAGAGACGCCCGCCAAGGCTACGGGTAATGACCATTTCGATGCAAGTCCTGGTGTCAACGACTGGTATGAGACGGTGAAGCTCAACTATGGTGTTGACTATTATGCCGGTGGGGTAGGGCATTTTAGTCCTATTCCTAATACCTGGTATAAGATGCGTGACATTCTGCTCTTCTGGGCAGCTAAGCATATAGAGGGAGTGCGTTGTGATATGGCGGAGATGGTGCCCGTGGATTTCTGGCGTTGGGTGATACCTGAGGTAAGGGCACAATACCCAGACTTCCTCTTTATTGGAGAGGTATATAATCCCTCGCTCTACAGGGAGTTTATCTCAGCGGGATTCACTTATCTGTATGACAAGGTGGGAATGTATGACACTGTGCGTGACGTGATTTGCGGTCGCCGTCCGGCATCAGCTATTACGGGTGCATGGCAGGCCACTGATTACATTGCGGGAAATATGCTATACTTTCTCGAAAACCATGACGAGCAGCGCATAGCCTCCGACTTCTTTGCAGGTGACGCATTCAAGGCCATCCCCGCCTTGGTTGTCTCCACGCTCTTCCGCTCTTGTCCCTATATGCATTATTTCGCCCAGGAGTATGGCGAGAAGGGTATGGACAAGGAGGGGTTCAGCGGCAAGGACGGTCGCACCACCATCTTCGATTATTGGAGCCTCGACACGATGTGCCGTGCCGATGAGGGCAGGCTTACTGCCGACGAGAAGGCATTGGCTGACATTTATTCGAGGATAATGAACTTTGCCCGCACTGACAAGGCTGTTATGGGAAAGAGCTACGACCTTATGTATGCCAATCCCCATTCCGCCTCGTTCAATCCCGACAGGCAGTATGCGTTCCTACGTCGCTCGGGTCGTGAACTCCTTGTAGTGGTGGTGAATTTCGACAATATCCCCCTCGACATCAAGCTCAACATTCCCGCGCATGCCTTCGAGTATCTCAATTTGCCCGATGGCAAGGACATCGAGGGCGAGGACATCCTCACCGGCGTCTCAGTCCGTGCTTATCTCTCCTCCCGGGAGCCGCTAAGCATCAGTGTTCCCCAAAATGGAGCCGCAATATTAAAGTTTAAGGCGTGACCTGTGCGCAGCTAAGCCCTGGAAGGGTAACATTTTAGCCCTGAAAGGGCGACATAACATAGGATAGGGCGTGAGCCCTATCAATAACACCCATTCCCATCTCCCCCCGTTCCCCCTCCGCGCGCCAAAGGCGCGCGGAGGGGGAACGGGGGGAAATAATTGTCCCGCCTTAAACCACAGGGTTCACACCCTGTGCTGTGTTATGTCGCCCCTGCGGGGCTATACGTTGCGGGGAGGTATCGGCAAGAACACATACGGGGTGGAGGGTCGGTCTTACATAAAGTACAGACCCTACGGCGGGTGGTGGCACGTACGGGGTGGGGCGGGGCTTGTTATATGCCTATCGCCATAAACACCGGGAGATGGTCGGAATATGACATATCCTTGGTGTAATATGTGAAACCTGTCATGCGCTTGTCATGCAGGATATAGTCGATGCGCACTGGCTTGGCACCACGGTAGGTGCCCATAAATCCCTTGCCACATTCCTTGAAACCGTCAACCATGGTTTCACCCATCATTACATTATATACGTAGGAATAAGGTACGTCGTTGAAGTCACCGCAGACAATGCACGGGAGGTTGGAATTCCTCATGTCCATTGCCACAGTGTTTGCCTGTCCAGCCCTGATAATCATACCAAGGGTGTAGTTGCCGTAGATGGCATTGATGATGGCATTGTCTTCCACCTTTATGCCCTGGTTCATGAGTTTAGCCGCCTGATGGAGTGTGCGGTTAAATCCAGTGGTCTCAAGGTGTACATTGTATATCCTCACCTGCTTGCCATTGACATTGATGTTCGCCCACATTGCACTGTTGTTGGTGTTCTCAAACAGTATGCTCTTTGAGCCCGTGATAGGGTATCTGCTGAATATCGCCATATCTTCACGTCCGATGGCAACGTATGGGAAATAATCCCTGTATATGTCCGTCACCTTCTTGTCGCCACTGACATTAGTGTATTCTTGAACACAGAACACATCCACATTCTCGCGACGCATCTGGGCGAGCACGTCCTGAGCAATGAATCCCGTTGCCGAACGTCCGAACATGGCAACGTTGTAGGATGCCACTTTCAGTCCGTTCTCCGACTTGTCCGACCTGAACAGTCCCGGCTGGTAGATTGTGCCGAGATATGGTATGCAGCACAACACCGTGAGGATTGGTATCGGAAGAATAAACCAATTGCGCAGAATAAGCCAATAGAGGAGCATCAGTATGTTTGCCAAGATGAGCAATGGCAGGATATATACGCACATAGCTGCCGCCGCATTGCCCACAGGCGAAGAGTCTCCGCCAAACAGTCCTACAAAAGTGAAAATGCTGATAACAAGCTGCAGGATGAGCATCATCAGCGAGATATATCTTTTAACTGCTAATTTTCCCATGTCATTCAAATAAGCTTCTCAATCGTGTCTAACAAGTATTCCATCTTGAAGGGCTTGGAAATAAACTCGTTGCATCCGGCATCCTTAGCCTCATTGATGGTGTCCTCGAAGGCGTATGCACTGAGAGCCACAATAGGGGTTACGGGATTGACCTCCTTGATGATACGAGTGGCATCGAGACCGTTCATTTCTGGCATTCTTATGTCCATAAGGATAAGGTCGGGATGCTCCTCCTCGTTCATTGTGACTGCCTCGATGCCATTGCGGGCGCGCAACACACGGTATCTGTTGTTGAGCACGCTCTGTATGAGTTCCCAGTTGCAGTCCTCATCCTCTGCCACAAGCACTAACTTCAGCTTGCTGATATCCACGTCGCCCTTTGCCCTAAGTGTGCGCGAAATGGTGAAACAAGGTTTGGAGGTGGTGTTGTTGCCTGCGAATGAACCGTCGAATGGTAGCACGAAGGTGAAGGTGGAGCCTTCGCCAAGTTTTGATTGTACCGATATATGACCGCCAAGTTTCTCAACGATAATCTTGCTGAGCGGGAGGCCAAGACCGTATCCGTTCTGCTGTTCGGCATCCTTGGACACGTATGTCTGGAATATGGAGTCAATGTCCTTCGGGTCGATACCCGACCCCGTGTCGGCAACCTGCATGATGATTTCCTTGCCGTCCTCGGACACGTTGTATCCGAATGTGATGCTGCCGGTGATGGTATGCTTGAGGGCATTGCTGATGAGATTGCAATACACCTGTGTCACACGGTTGATGTCGGTGTTGAGTATGACCGCCTTGTGAGGTATGTTTGCCACAAGATTGATTTGCTCCGGACATCGGAACTTGAATATCTGCTTGATATTGGCGCACATCTCGGTGAGGTTGGCGGGAGCCTTCTTCATCTGTATCTCACCAGCCTCAACCCTTGAGAGGTCGAGTATCTCGTTGATCAGACTAAGCAGACGATTATTGTTGCTCTCCACGATTTCGAGCATTTTCATTCGCTCTTCGGGAGAGTCAGTCTCTGCAATTACCCTCGAAAATCCTTCGATGGCATTGAGGGGAGTTCTGATTTCATGACTCATGTTTGCGAGGAACAAAGATTTCATACGACTGGCTTTTTCAGCCTTCCGTATCTTTGCCTCGTATTCATTGAGTTTTAGTAAGGCCTCGTCACGTTCCCGTGTGATTTTCCCTACCAGTTTGTTGGCCTCGTCAAGTTGTGCCTTGAGAGTTTTGATTTCTTCTTGATACATATACAGTCTCCATCAATTTGTTTCCGATGCAAAGGTACGAAAAATAAATTAATAATTAATAATTAAGAATTAAGAATTTTTCGTCTGTGCCTCATTTTTAACTATTTTTTAGGCTCTTTTCGCCTTTTCCCACATTCCAGTGGTGTTATTGAACAGGTAAGCCATACCTTTGAACACGTTCAGATTCATGAACACGAAGTATGCGGGGATGCGTATGCCGAAGGTGGCTGCCGCATAGAACAGTATCTGAAGTATCCAGATGACGGTGTAAATCGTCCCTGCTCCCGACAACACCAATATGGTGTTCAGTGGTATCAGGGCAAATAGGCATATCGGTGTTATCGTCCATCTGAGCACACGGTGTGACACGAATTGGAACGCCACCAATGGATGCCTGAACGGGTTCATCAGTGAGCGCAGTCGCCAACTGCTCTGCAGTCCTCCAGCGGCAATGCGACGCTTGCGCTTGCTCTCCTCGTGCATGTTGGCTGAGCCGTATTCCATGGCGTATGCCTGGGATGTATAGGCAATTTTATATCCTTTCTTCACGATTTCTATAGAGATGACAAAGTCGTCGAGGAGAGAGTCGTCGGGGATATCCGTCATAAGCTGTCGGCGTATGACGCACAATTCCCCTGCAGCCCCCATGGCTGAGTATAGTTCACTGTCGAGCCGTTTCAGTGTGCTCTCATATTTCCAGTATAGACCCTCGCCCTGGGCAGCCTCGTCGCCTTCGTTCTTTGCCATAACCTTCTTTTCGCCCGACACGCATCCCACCTTGGGATCCTGCATCAGTCGTGCAATCTCGCGTATGGCACCCGCGTTTATCATGGTATTGGCATCGGTCATTATAACAATCTCGGTGTCAACCTCTTTAATTCCGTGCTTAAGTGCGGCAGTCTTTCCCCGTCTTTCCGGCGAATAGACCACCTTTACGTCCTCGTATTCCGCAAGCAAGTTGTTAGTGGAATCCGTAGAGCCGTCAGTCACCCACATCAGCCTTAGCCTGTCCTTGGGATAGTCAAGTTGTCGGGTGTTGTTCATTTTCTCCTTGATGATATCCTCCTCGTTGTAAGCGCATACCATAAGCGTCACCGCAGGCAGACATTCGTCGGGGATGTCTGCCTGAGGTTTCGCCTTGGTAAACAGTCTTTTAGCCAAGACCAGTAGATAAAGCACTATGCCGTATCCTAAATAGGTGTAAAAGACTATTGCCAAACACACCCAGAATAGTGTTGTTGTCATTTTGTTTCTATTTCTTCCTTCATGTCGATGAAGTCACCCTTTTTGTCGTAGAATTCATACTGAAGGAAAGCCATTTTCTGATTCGATATGACATTGATGCCCATACCGTATTTCATTTGCCATTTACGTTTCAGGGAAATGAATCCCTGATTGATATAGGCAGCCACGTAGGGGTGTACGTGGAGATTGAATTTCTTTATTCCAATCTTGTTTACCAACCTGTCGATTTTGCTCTCCAGTTGGTCTGTAAAGAGAATACTCGATTTGATTTTGCCCTTGCCGAAGCATGTGGGGCATACTTCCTCTACGTTGACGTCCATGGCAGGCCTTACGCGCTGGCGTGTTATCTGCATCAGTCCGAACTTGCTGAGTGGCAGGATATTGTGGCGTGCACGGTCTTTCTGCATGTTCTTGCACATTCGCTCATAGAGCATCTGCCTGTCCTCCGCCAGGTTCATGTCTATGAAATCCACAATGATGATGCCTCCCATATCCCTGAGTCTCAATTGTCTCGCGAGTTCGTCAGCTGCACCGAGGTTCACCTCCAGTGCGTTCTGTTCCTGTCCGTTTTCCGCCTTGGTGCGGTTACCGCTGTTGACATCCACCACGTGCATCGCCTCCGTATGTTCGATGATGAGATAAGCTCCTCGTTTGTAGTTCACGGTTTTGCCGAAGGCTGACTTTATCTGCTTGGTGACGTTGAAATTGTCAAAGATGGGCACTGAGCCTTTATAAAGTTTGACAATCTCCGTCTTTTCCGGTGCGATAAGTCCCACGTAGTCCTTCACCTGTCCGTGAACGGTCTCGTCATTGACATAAATGCCGTCATAGGTGGTGTTGAATAGGTCTCTGATAAGAGCGACAGCCCTTGATGTTTCCTCGAAGGCGATTTTTGGCCTTTCCGTCGTCTTCTGTACGGTTGTGATGGCGTCCTCCCATCTTTTCAGCAGAATTTTCATCTCGGTGTCGAGTTCAGCCACTCGTTTACCTTCTGCCGATGTCCTCACAATCACGCCGAAGTTCTTCGGTTTGATGCTCTGCACCAGTTGCTTTAGTCTGGTGCGTTCTTCGCCTTTCTTGATTTTGGTAGAAACTGACACTTTGTCCTGGAATGGCATGAGAACCATGTATCTGCCTGCGAAACTCAGTTCGCACGTCAGTCGTGGTCCTTTGGTGGAGATAGGTTCCTTGACCACCTGCACCAGCACTTCCTGTCCCACTTTCAGTGTGTTCTGCACACTGCCGTCCTTCTTCAGGTCGGGCAGTCGTGTAGCCTTTGAGATGGGGAAGAGTTTCTTCCTGTCGCTCATTACCTGCTTGAGGTATTTTTCGTATGAGGAATACTGTGTACCCAAATCGAGGTAGTGCAGGAATGCATCACGTTCGTAGCCGACGTCCACGAAACACGCATTCAGTCCGGGCATCAGTTTCTTAACCTTTGCCACATAGATGTTGCCAACCGAGAAAGATGCCGATCGCGACTCGTTTTGGTATTCCACGAGGCTTTTGTCCTCAAGCAGCGCAATTGAAATCTCCTTAGGTTGTACGTCGATGATTAGTTCGCTTGTCATTCCTTTAAACGTTGATAATGGGGTACTGATTGATACAGAAAGGGTGTGCCAAAATCCTTTTGGACCTTGAGGCACACTCCCTTCATTTCTTTCTGCGAACAGCAGGCAAGTGTGTTATAGATTACTTGCTCTTGTGTCTGTTCTTTCTTAATCTCTTCTTACGCTTGTGCGTAGCCATCTTGTGGCCCTTTTTCTTTTTACCGTTTGGCATTGTTCAAGATTTTTAAAATTATTACTAATGTTGATTATTTCATTTTAGCGATGAAAGACTTTGCAGGCTTGAATGCGGGGAAGTCGTGCGCCTCAATAAGAATAGTGGTATTCTTTGAGATATTGCGCGCGGTCTTCGGGGCGCGGTGCTTAACGATAAAGCTACCGAAACCGCGAAGGAACACGTCCTCCTTGTTTACTGCCAAGCTGTTTCTTACTTCTTCCATAAACGCCTCGACTGTTGCGCTGACTTCTACCTTGCCTACGCCAGTCTTCTCTGAGATCTTTTCAATAAGTTCTGCCTTTGTCATATCTTTAATAAATAATATTATTGTTGTCTTGATTTATTGCTTCATTGCCGACCTTTTGTAGCGTTTTTTTACGCAGGTGCTTCAAATCAGCTTGCAAATATACTGATTTTCAACGAGAAACGGAAATATATTTAGACTTTTTTTAGAAAAAAGTGCATTTTTCCGTGTTTTCGCCGTCATTCCGTGATATTACACCTTATTATATATATAGGAGCAGCGTCAAGGTTGTATTTGTGTAACCCCCACATAATCCCGTTTGTAAGTATTGTGGAATATTTTTGTGAAGCCCTGAAAGGGCGGCATAACATAGGGTAGGGCGGAAGCCCTATCAATTTAGTCTAAATCTCTCCATCTTCCCCTTCCCCCCCGCCGTCGGCGGGAGGGGGGGGAGGATTAGTACATCCGTACACAGGGTTGGCACCCTGTGCTAATCTATGTCGCCCTTACAGGGCTATCTCGTCCCTAATTCCTCATTCCTCATTCCTCTTATTCTGGAAGATGAAAACGGTAGGAGCGGTCGAATATCTCCCTTACCTTGTTTATTTCAAGGAAGGTGGTGCCTCCGCCCTCGCCGAACGAGCCGCTCAGATAGGCTATTTGGTCGTCGAGTTCGAGGTATTCCTTCTGTCTAAGCATCCTCACAGCCGCAAGGAACAGTTCCTGCGATGAGATGTGCTCTTTCTGATATACGGGAATGACACCATAGCTGAGGTTCAGCCAGCGTTGCAGTTTCTCCTTATAACATATTGCGAGCACGGGATTCGGTCCGCGGAAGGCTGCAAGGTTGCGGGCGGTGAGTCCCGTTGAACTGTCGGTGATGATACCTTTCACGTTCATGGTCTGCGTGGATTCGATGGCGCTGAAGGCGAGGAACTCCCTTACCGAGCAGTTGGCTGACATTGGAATGACGATGTCGTTCTCCCTCACCTTGTCCTTCTCTGCCTGTTCGGCAATCTGCGACATTGTGCGCACAGCCTCTATGGGATAGTCGCCCGATGCCGTCTCGCCACTGAGCATCAGCGCGTCGGTGCGGTAGTATATCGCGTTGGCGATGTCGGTCACCTCGGCTCGGGTAGGGCGGGGATTGTGTATCATCGTGTGCAGCATCTGCGTAGCCACGATTACCGGTTTCTTAGCCCATACGCATTTTCTGATTATACTGCGCTGTATGCCCGGAATACGCTCTATTGGCACCTCGATGCCCAGGTCGCCACGTGCAATCATTATTCCGTAAGACTCCTCGATAATCTCGTCGATGTTGTCAACACCCTCCTGGTTTTCAATCTTTGATATAATCTTGATGTCGCTTCCACGCTCGTTGAGAATCTTCTGCACAGCCCTCACGTCTGCTGCGCTTCTCACGAACGAGTGGGCGATGAAGTCGATGTCCTCGTCGATGGCAAGGTTGATGTTGGTGATGTCCTTGCCCGTGAGTGCGGGCAGGTCGATGTGTACGCCAGGCACATTCACGCTCTTGCGTGAGCCGAGTTCACCATCGTTCTTCACCTGTGCTATCACTGTGGGGCCGTTGATGTCGATGACTTCCATGTCAAGGGCACCGTCGTCGAAGAGGATGTGGTTGCCCACCTCCACGTCCTGTGCGAAGTTAACGTACGACACATTGACGATGTCGTGTTCTGACGGCACGTCCGGCCGTCCGAATATCTTCACTACTTCACCCGTTTTGTACTGGATTGGTTGTTCGCACGAAGTTGTGCGAATCTCCGGTCCCTTGGTGTCGATAAGAATACCGATGTGGTGCGACACCTTTCTTGTGTTCCTGATAATCTCCCTGATACCTTCGGCAGAGGCATGTGCCGTATTAATTCTCACAACGTTGACACCTGCTTCGAACAGGTCACGTATAAATTCCACACTGCATCTGCGGTCACTCACGGAAGCTACAATCTTTGTCTGTCTCATTTTAAATATTGTCTATGTTGTTGTAATTGAAAACATTACTTCTGCAAGTAGCTTATTTAACACAAAGACACAAAGAAACAAAGTCCTTTTTTCACCCTTATGGAAGAAAGCAGCATCGCTGCTTGTTACAAAGGCCACAATGTCCGCACTTCTTCTCCTCATGGCTTCGTGGCGACATTTATGTCGCTCGTCACCTTTCTTTCCGTGATGAACCTTTGTCCCTTTGTGTCTTTGTGTTTTATATAAACAACATGCATAACATTCTTTATATTATTATTCGGTTGCAAAGTTACAACTATTTTTGCACATATACAAAGTTTTTGTCCTCTTTTTGCTATAATTATTAAAAAAATATGCCCATTTTGTTGGTCATTATCAGAAAATGACGTAACTTTGCAGCCAAATTTGAAATTTAGACTATAATAAAGATATGAAACATCAGTTAAGAAGTGCCGTGTGCACTGAAGGTAGAAGGATGGCAGGAGCGAGAGCTCTCTGGGTTGCCACTGGTATGAAGCGTGAACAGTTCGGCAAGCCCATTATTGCCGTCGTCAACTCGTTCACGCAGTTTGTGCCTGGTCATACCCATCTCCACGAGATTGGCCAGATTGTAAAACAGGAGATTGAATCCATGGGCTGCTATGCGGCAGAGTTCAACACCATTGCCATCGACGACGGTATTGCCATGGGACACGACGGTATGCTCTATTCGCTGCCATCGCGTGACATCATTGCCGACTCGGTGGAATATATGGTCAATGCCCACAAGGCTGACGCCATGATATGCATATCCAACTGCGACAAGGTGACGCCCGGTATGCTGATGGCTTCCATGCGTCTCAATATTCCCACCGTGTTCTGCTCAGGCGGACCGATGGAGGCAGGACGTTGGCGCGGTGAGAATGCCGACCTTATCACAGCAATGATCAAGGGAGCCGACTCTTCTGTAAGCGATGAGGAAATGGCTGAGATTGAGGGATGCGCATGCCCCGGTTGCGGTAGCTGCTCGGGTATGTTCACCGCCAACTCTATGAACTCGCTCACTGAGGCTATCGGTCTTTCTCTGCCCGGCAACGGCACTATCCTTGCCACCCATGAGAACCGCATACAACTCTTCCGCGACGCTGCCCGTCAGGTGGTGAAGAACGCCATGGCATATTATGAGGACGGCGACGAGAGTGTGCTGCCCAAGAGCATTGCCACCCGCAAGGCTTTCCTAAACGCCATGACCCTCGACATCGCCATGGGAGGAAGTACCAACACCGTGCTCCATCTCTTGGCTGTGGCACAGGAGGCGGGTGCCGACTTCAAGATGAGCGACATCGACGCACTGAGCCGCAAGGTGCCTTGCCTCTGCAAGCTCGCTCCTAACACCCAGAAGTACAGTGTGCAGGAGTGTGGACGTGCCGGTGGTATTCTTGGCATCCTCAGCGAGCTTAACAAGGGTGGACTCATCGACGGTTCGGCTATCCGTGTGGATGGCAAGACTCTCGGCGAACAGATGGAAAAATATGACATCACCAAGGCTGAGATTGACCCGGAGGCAAACCGTATATACCAGACCGCTCCCGGCCGTAAGTTCTCTACCAAGATGGGTAGCCAGAACGCGCAGTGGGGCGAACTCGACACCGACCGTGCCAACGGTTGCATCCGTGACCTTGAACACGCATATACCAAGGACGGCGGACTGGCAGTGCTCTTCGGCAACATCGCCCAGGACGGTTGTGTGGTAAAGACGGCCGGAGTGGATGAGAGTCTGTGGAAGTTCTCAGGTCCAGCCAAGGTGTTCGACTCGCAGGAGGATGCCTGCGAGGGCATTCTCGGTGGCAAGATCAAGGCAGGCGACTGTGTGGTAATCACTCATGAGGGACCGAAGGGAGGTCCCGGTATGCAGGAGATGCTTTATCCCACCTCTTATATAAAGAGTATGCACCTCGGCAAGGAGTGCGCCCTTATCACCGATGGACGATTCTCAGGAGGTACAAGTGGTCTGAGCATCGGCCACATCTCTCCTGAAGCAGCCGCAGGTGGTAATATTGGAAAGATCAAGGATGGCGACATCATCGAGATAGATATCCCCAACCGTTCAATCAACGTGCGCCTTAGCGATGAGGAGCTTGCCGTCCGTCCACAGCAGCCGCTGAAGCGCAACCGCCAGGTTAGCAAGGCCCTGAAGGCATACGCACAGAGCGTGGCAAGTGCTGATAAGGGGGGAGTGAGGATGATATAAAAAGCCTCACCCCCGGCCCCTCTCCAAGAGAGAGGGGAGGTAATATGATTTGACGGCAGGGGGGCTAAATGATTCTTATGTATCTCATTTTTATAATAATATAATGGAATAATAATGAAAACGACAATAAATGACAATCAGGGCAAAAGCATTTCATCTCCCCTCTCTATTGGAGAGGGGCAGGGGGGTGAGGCTTTAATAACCGGAGCTGAAGCTCTGATGCGAGCCCTCAAGGAAGAGGGCGTAAAGACAATATTCGGATACCCCGGCGGTTCGATAATGCCGGTGTTCGATGCCCTTTATGACTATACCCGTGGCGAGAAGAAGGCATTCGACCATATCCTCGTGCGCCATGAGCAGGCAGCCACCCACGCTGCCGAGGGTTATGCAAGGGTTTCAGATGAAGTGGGTGTCTGTATAGTAACCAGCGGCCCGGGTGCCACCAATACCCTCACAGGTGTTGCCGACGCCATGATGGATTCCACGCCCATCGTGGTCATCGCAGGACAGGTGGGAGTGGGAGTGCTTGGCACTGATGCCTTCCAGGAGGTTGACCTCGTGGGTGTGGCACAGCCCATCTCCAAGTGGAGCTACCAGATCCGCCGTCCCGAGGATATAGCATGGGCTGTCAGCCGTGCTTTCTATATCGCCCGCACTGGCCGTCCGGGTCCTGTCGTTCTCGACTTCCCTAAGAACGCACAGGTGGATAAGACCGAATGGGTGCCCGCCAAGGTAGATTTCGTGCGCAGCTATGTTCCCTATCCCACGCCCGACCAGTCTGCCATCGAGGCAGCTGCCGAACTCATCAACAACGCCAAGCGTCCGTTGGTGCTCGTGGGGCATGGTGTTGAATTGGGAGGTGCCCAGAACGAACTGGTGGAGTTTATCGAGAAGGCGGACATGCCCGCAGCACGCACATTGCTCGGACTGTCAGCCCTGCCCACCGACCATCCCCTGAATATGGGTATGCTCGGTATGCACGGCAATTATGCCCCGAACATCAAGACCCAGGAGGCGGATGTCATCGTGGCAGTGGGTATGCGTTTCAGCGACCGCGACACCGGCACGCCTTCCACATACGCCAAGCAGGCAAAGATTATCCACTTGGATATCGACAATTCCGAAATCAACAAGTGCATAAAGTCTGACGTTGCCGTTGTTGGCGACTGCAAGGTTACCCTGCCAGCCATCACTCGTCTGCTCAACAAGAACAATCACCGCGAGTGGCGCGACTCCTTCGCCGAATATCATCAACAGGAAGTCGATAAGGTGATTACTCCCGCCATACATCCCACGGAAGGCCCGCTGCTCATGGGCGAGATTGTAAATGCAGTGGCAGAGGCTACCAAGGGTGATGCCGTGTTGGTGAACGACGTGGGTCAGAACCAGATGTTCTCATGCCGCTATTTCAAGTACAATAAGAAACGCTCGGTTGTCACCAGTGGCGGTCTCGGCACTATGGGCTTCGGTCTGCCAGCCGCAGTGGGTGCCACCTTTGGCGCTCCCGACCGTACAGTATGTATGTTCACCGGCGACGGCGGATTCCAGATGAACATCCAGGAACTTGGAACCATCATGGAGAACCAGTGCCCCGTGAAGGTCATTCTCATGAACAACAACTATCTCGGCAACGTGCGCCAGTGGCAGGACATGTTTTTCGGTCAGCGCAAGTCGTTCACCAAGATGCTCAACCCGCAGTACCAACTCATCGCCGATGCCTATCATATCCCATACGAGGTGGTCATCGACCGCAAGGACCTCAAGGCAGCCGTAGAGAAGATGCTCGCCACCGACGGCCCGTTCATACTCGAGTGTGCCGTGAAGGAAGAGGATAACGTGGCACCGATGATTGCACCCGGTGCAAGTATAGACGAGATGATGTTGGAGATAAATATCGAAACAGGACTTGATTGTTAAGCGCATGGAGAATAACCCAATGGAAGACAAAAAATTATATACATTACTGGTATATTCGGAGAATATCGCCGGTATATTGAATCAGATAACAGCCGTGTTCACTCGCCGTCAGGTAAACATAGAGAGTCTCAATGTCTCGGCGTCGAGCATCCCCGGACTGCATAAATACACTATCACGGCATGGAGCGATGAACCGCAGATAGAGAAGATTACACGTCAGATTGAGAAGAAAATCGACGTGGTGAAGGCAACGTATTACACCGACGATGAACTGTATATCCGTGAGACGGGCTTATACAAGCTCTCCACACCCATAGTGATGGAGAATCCTGAAATCTCGCGCACCGTTCGCCGCAACGATGCCTTCATAACCGAGGTGAATCCCACCTACATCATCGCCATGAAGTCGGGACGCACTGAGGAGATAATGGACCTCTACTACAAGCTCGACGAGTTTGGTTGCATCCTGCAATACACCCGCTCGGGCCGCATCGCCGTAACCCGCAGTGCCACCGAGGAGGTGACGAAGATGTTGGAGGAAAGGGAGAGATCCGTTGGAAATTAAAAAATTAAAGGATTAAAGAATTAAAGTTGGCTGTGCAGTACGAGCTTTAATATTTTAATTTTTTAATTCTTTAATCTCATATTTTTTGAAGTATGAAAAAAATCGGATCATATCCTTTTACTGCGGAGCCGTTCCACTGCGACTTCTCCCAACGCCTCTTCATGGGGCATTTGGGCAATCACATGCTCAATGCCGCCGATTTCCACGCCACGGAGCGCGGATTCGGCATGGACTATCTTAATCCAATACATAAGACATGGGTGCTCTCGCGCCTTGCCATCGAGATGTACGAGATGCCGCGGCAATACACCAAGTTCTATGTTGAGACATGGATTGAGAGTGCCATGAGGTATTTCACCAACCGCAACTTCCGTGTCGTGGGGGAGGACGGCAAGGTGTATGGCTATGGACGCAGTGTGTGGGCGATGATTGACACCGACTCCCGTCAGCCTCAGGACATCCTCGCCATACGCGACGGTGCCATTATGGACTGGATAGCCAAGGACGTGGAATGTCCTATCGCCAAAAGTTCGAGGGTGAAGATGGAAAAGAACCTGCCCGTAATCCGCACCATCGGCACATATTATAATGATGTGGATGTCAACGGACATATTAACTCCATCAAGTACATTGAGCACGTCCTCGACCTCTTCCCGATAGAGTGGTATAAGGAGTACGACCTGAAGAGGTTGGAGATAGCATACGTGGCGGAGAGTCATGGAGGGGACAGGTTGCAATTTAGAGGAGCAGTCCAAATCCCGGCAGCCCCCTCCCAACCTCCCCGAGGGGAGGAGCTGACAATACCTATAAGCATTTCAAAACTCTCCCCCCAGGGGGAGCAGGAGGGGGGCTGTGAGGCTTCTGAGGGGGGCTGTAGGGTTGTTGATGACTCTATTGTTTGCCGCATTTCTATAAAATTTGTAAAAAAGTGAAAGTAAATTTGGTTATTTCATATTAATTTTATACTTTTGCACCCCGAAAAGAAAAGTTAACCCCTTGCCGTGCGCTCGGGTAGCGGATGGATGGACTGACAAGACGACTGCTTTTGGACAAGGCGGGCATGGTTCATAGGGACATTAATAACATTTTAAACAATTAAAAACAATTATGGCAGAAATGAATTTTGGTGGCGTTATCGAAACTGTAGTCACCAGCAAAGAG
>JBJEAV010000001.1:14001-24135 GCA_051869395.1 Prevotella sp. | reverse complement strand
GTAAAACACTCAAGTTTCGGAAGTAACATATCTGTCTGTATATGAGAATGCCCGCATGCAATTATTTGTGGTTTTTCGATGCGCAGCCTCTGGGAGCGTGGGCGTCTCGCCCGCGGCCTGCGTAGAGAGTAATCAAAAACATCGCAGAGAGAAGATATATGTTTTCTCGGCAGGCCGCGGGCGGGACGCCCACGCTCCCAGAGGCATCCGCACAGTTATTTACTTCAGAAACTTGAGTGAAATATAAAACACAAAGATACAAAGGTAACAAGCGACTTAAAAGTCGCCACAAAGCCTTGCGGATGGAAAACTTTGTGGACTTTGTAAGCAGCTTTGCTGCTCATTGTATCTTCCTTCAGCGAAAAAAGAACTTTGTTTCTTTGTGTCTTTGTGTTAAAAATAATATAAGATGAACAGTTCCGTTAAGACGATAAAAATTTAATAAATTCATATATGATGAGAAACGATTATCCAAGAATGAGAAGAGCGGGGGCAAAGGCCATTTTGGGTCTTGCCCTGCTTTCTGGCACATGGATGATCCAGTCTTGTGAGCAGGATGTGCTTGAAGGACAGCCGGAATGGCTCGGCAACTCGATTTATGCGAGACTCGAGGAATACGGCAACTATCAGACAACACTGCGACTTATCAATGACCTGGGTCAGAAAGATGTGCTCAACGAGACTGGAAGCAAGACGCTCTTCGTGGCCGATGACGCGGCATACGAAGAGTTCTTCCGTAACAATCCGTGGGGTGTGAGAAACTATGAACAGCTCACCACCGCCCAAAAGAAACTGCTGCTCAACAGTGCCATGGTGAACAACGCCTACCTGATTGAGCTGCTCAGTAACGTCAGCGGCAATCCTCCCGCAGAGGGACAGTGCATGCGCAGGGAATCAGCCGCCTCGGTGTTTGACACCATCTCAAGCATCAAGCCCGAGGAGATGCCGGCAACTGCCTATTGGGACAAGTATCGCGGCAAGCCGAAGGGCATCGTACTGTTGAGAGACAACACCACGAAGCCCATGATTCACTTCCTGCCGGCATACATGTCGATGAACAACATCACGGGCAACGACCTTTCTATCCTCACCAACGGAGAGTCAACCAGCATCAGCGACTCGTGGGTGAACGGCAAGAAGGTGATTGAGAGCGACATCGTGTGCAAGAACGGATATATCCACAAGGTGGATGGAGTCATGACGTCTTCGGACAATATGGCTGAGATAATCGGCAAGCATGCCAATATGTCAACGTTCAACCGACTCATCAGCAGGTTCTGCGCACCGTATTATGACGATGCTGTTACCAAGGAGTACAACCGTCTGTATAACAACAACGACTCGGTGTTCACACTGAAGTATTTTGCCTCCACGGCAAACACCGGTTCGTACGGCAATCCCACATCAGGCGACCTGAATACCGACCCCGACGGAAAGACCGTTGAGGCACAGCTTCTGTTTGACCCGGGATGGAACCAGTATATTTACAGCAATACCACAGGCAAGGACCTTCACTATGATGCCGGAGCAGTGCTCGTGCCGAAAAACGAGGCATTGGATTATTGGTGGAACCATGACGGCAAGGTGCTTCAGGACATGTACGGCACATGGGACAACGTGCCTATGAAGGTGCTCGTGAAACTGCTTAACATCAATATGATAAGCACATTCTCGGAGACAGTGCCCTCGAAGTTCGACAATATCGTTGACAACACCACAAAGGTTAAGCTCGGAGTGAAGCCAGCGGATGTAGATAGTTGCTTCATGGGTTGCAATGGTGTGGTATATCTGCTGAACAAGGTGTTCAGTCCTGCGGATTATTCGTCAGTGTCTTTCCCTGCATTGGTGAACGAGAACACCATGAGCGTAATCTATTGGGGTATCTCCAACCTCGACTTCGAGCCATACCTCAACTCAATGGACTCATACTACAGCTTCATCATCCCTACCAACAATGCCATGCTGCAGTATATCGACCCATGTTCATACGGCAATCCCAACACCATCCTCTATCAGTTCTATTATGACAAGGAGACGAAGACTGTGAAGGCACGCCGCTACAACTACGACATGACCACGCAGAACATCATCCCCGGAGATGCACTGCCCGACGCAAGCGACGCACAGGTGAGAGACCGACTGGAAGACCTGCTCGACAACCTCATCATCGTGGGTAACGTGGAAGACGGCAACACCTTCTACAAGACCAAGGGCGGCAGCTTCATCAAGGTGAAGAATGCCGGACAGGCTGGTACGATGACAGTAGCAGGAGGTCTGCAGGGCGAGATGGGCAAGGATCTTAAAGTAACAACCATATATGACATGACCGAGAACGGAAACGGAAAGTCGTATGTTGTGGAGCAGCAGATGCCGCTCACAGGCAAGCGTTCGGCTTACGCCATACTGAGGGACAACCCCAAGTATGAGCGTTTCTTCGACCTTCTCAGAGGCAGCAAGCTGCTCTCCTCGAAGTCAACAGGAAACACCTGCGTTGACCAGAACATCACGCTCTTCGACGCATACAACTATACCATCTATGTGCCCACCAACGAGGCGATAGACCAGATGTATGCCGACGGCACACTGCCCAGTTGGGCAGACCTTGACGCCCTGACCGCCGACATGTTCGGTGGCGACGCCAATGCCCTGAAGAAGGCAAAGACCATCATCGAGGACAAGATAAACAACTTCCTGAGATACCATATCCAGGACAACTCGGTAATCATCGGCGCAGCCCCCCAGAGCAACGTCAAGTATGAGTCGTTCACCATCAATCCCGCGACAAAGCGATTCTACAGCCTCCTGGTAAGCTCCTCAGCAAATAGCATGAGCGTGACCGACCAGATGGGCAACAAGCGCAACGTGGTGACAACCGACGGACTATACAACAACCAGGGACGCGAATACTGGATTACCAACAAGGATGACGACACACGCTCGCAGCTCTACAATGCGTCGGACGTGGTGGTACACCAGATTGACGGCGTACTGCTCTACAACAGTGCGCAACTCTCTAAGTGGCAAGACGAAATAGATGAACTCAAACCGGCTGATGCCAATAATGCAAGGAGGAGATAATCATGAACGCAATAGCAAGACAATTAATATTTGCGCTCCTGTGCATGATAGCCACGGGAGCATGGGCACAGGACATCACCAACATCCACGGTGTTGTATCTGACGATATGGGCGGACTGGCAGGAGCGTCGGTCTGCGAAATCGACGGCACGGGACGTATCATAGAGGCAACAGTGACCGACATCAACGGTAACTTCTCTATGAAGGTGCGCAACCAGAAGAACAAGATCCGCTTCAGCTATATCGGTTACAAGACCATCACACTGCCTATCAACAAGACAGTGTATAAGGTGATGATGAAGTCGGAACTGCAAATCAAGGAAGTGACCGTCACCGCCAAGAAGAGAATGAGGGGCAACGGACTTGCCATTCCCGAGAGGGAGAAGTCGTTTGCCTCGCAGTCCATCGACATGAAGGAGTTTGAGGGTATCGCAGTGACTACCATCGACGAGGCACTGCAGGGACGTATCTCTGGTCTCGACATCGTGTCGGTATCAGGTAACCTTGGAGCGGGAACGAGTATGCGCCTGCGCGGTACATCATCCGTTAGTACGCTCACCAACTCCAATCCTCTCATCGTTGTCAACGGCAACACATGGAACGTGGATATGAGCAACTTCGACGTGAAGAACGCCAACGACGAGCAGTTCTCGCAGTTGCTGAACATCAACCCCGAGGATATCCAGAGCATCACAGTGCTCAAGGATGCCGCCGCCACAGCCATCTACGGTTCACAGGGTGCCAACGGTGTAATCGAGATTACCACCAAGCGCGGTGCCAAGGGAAATCCCAAGCTCACCTATTCACTGCGTCTCACCGGCACCTATCAGCCTGAGGGCTACAAGATGCTTTCGGGAAATGACTACACCATGCTGTTGAAGGAGAGCTACTTCAACCCTGAGCAGAACAACGCCACATCGGACATACGTGAGTTGAACTACGACCCGACATTCTCGGAATACGAGCAGTATAACAACAACACCGACTGGCGCGACGCCGTGACACAGGTGGGACTTCGCCAGAACCATTACCTCTCGGTGACGGGAGGAGGCGAGAAAGCCACATTCCGTATCTCAGGAGGTTATGACCGTGAGACGGGTTCGGTGATTGAGCAGCAGCTCGACCGTCTATCCACCCGCGTAGCCCTCGACTACTTCGTAAGTGACCGCATCAAGATTTCAACCAACTTCGCACTCACATATACGAAGAACAAGAAGAACTACGACGACCTGCTCTCCATAGCATACAAGAAGATGCCGAACATGAGTATCTACGAGCAAGACCCGCTGACTGGTGAGGACACCAACAAGTACTACACCATGCTTCAGACGGCATCCAGCGTGTTCAAGGACGACCAGATGCAGTATGTCAACCCCGTGGCAAGTGCAAAGCTCGCAAAGTTTGACGACCGCACATACGACATCACCCCTGAGCTTGAACTCAACTACCGTCTGCTCGGTATGGACGAGAAGAGCTGGCAGCTCAACTGGCAGGGTCGCGTGTATATGAATATCTTCAATGAATACGTTGACAGGTTCTATCCCAATGAATTGGTGACAGTGCCATGGACAAGCGGCGTGAACCTCGCCTCTTCATCCAACACCAAGAGTGTGGCATTCAACACCAAGCAGACTCTTACCCTCATCCCCCATTTCAACAACGAGGACCACTCGCTGATGGCAATGGGACGATTCGAGTTGACCTCAGGTAGCAGCAACGGACAGTCTTCTGACGCAAGCGGTTTGCCCGCAGGTGGTATCACCAGTCCCGACGTGGGCGGTCTTACTACAGGCGTAAGCTCCAGTTTCAGCCAGTGGAGGTCGATGTTCTACACCTTCTCAATGCACTACGCCTACAAGAGCCGTTACATGTTCGACTTCTCGGTGCGTGCCGACGGAACAACCAAGTTCGGTCCCGACCGCCGCTGGGGTTACTTCCCCGCAGTGTCGTTGCGCTGGAACATCGTGGATGAGCCTTGGATGGAGAAGACCCGTTCGTGGCTCTCGATGCTCAGTATAAGACCAAGCTGGGGTAAGGTGGGTAACCAGCCTAACGACGAGTACCTCTATCAGAGCAAGTACGTATCGACAAGCAAATACTACGATATGCCCGCCATGCGTCCGTCAACCATCAAGTTGTCCGACCTTCGCTGGGAGACCACCTCTTCATATAATGTGGGTATGGACCTCGGGCTCTTCAACGACAAGCTCTCCTTGGTGTTCGACTGGTATAGCCAGACCACCAACGACATGCTTATGCCTAACGTGAGAATCCCCTCCAACTCAGGTTATGCCACCATCGCCTACCGCAACGTGGGTTCGATGCGCAACACGGGATGGGAGCTTAACATCAACACCGACCACCTGCTTCAGGCTGGCAAGTTCTATGTGGATGTGAACGTCACCCTTGGTAACAACAAGAACGAGATTCTCGAGATGGACCAGACCATACTTGAGACCCTCAACACCGACTTCACCTACGCCAACCGCGAGGTGCTGCAGCGAGTGCAGGTGAACAACCCCTTCGGTGCCATCTACGGTTTCCGCAGCAAGGGAGTATATCAGTATCAGTATGAGACCTTCGCCAAGATGTCGCATGAGGAGCAGGCAGCCTTCCTCGCCGAGGGCAAGACAGCCCCTGTGGCAATCGACGCCAACGGTCAGGTGATATACGACGAGAAGGGAATGCCAATCCGCATGATGTATGCCTACTCAAACGGTTCCACCGCCAAGAACTATCAGTTCAAGGGAGGTGACGCCATATATGAGGACATCAACAACGACGGAAACATCGACGCCCTCGACATCGTCTATCTCGGAAGTTCACTGCCCAAACTCACCGGTGGATTCGGATTCAACTTCCACTACGACCGCTGGAAGCTCAACGCCCAGTTCAACTACCGCATAGGCAACAAGGTGCTCAACCTTGCGCGTCTCGATGCCGAGGCGATGATCAACAACAACAACCAGAGCCAGGCTGTGAACTACCGATGGCGCAAGGAAGGCGACGTGACCTCGATACCGCGAGCCATGTATGGAACAACCTCTAACTACAACACCCAGATAAGCGACCGCTTTGTGGAGGACGGTTCGTTCCTGCGTCTCAACTACCTGCAGCTCTCCTACGGTTTCGACCCGCAGAAGATTAAGAAGGCCATGGGCATCTCAGGCTTGAGATTCTATCTGAGTGCCAACAACCTCTTCTGTCTCACCAAATACACCGGTGCCGACCCCGAGATTGGCTATGGCAGCTATGGTGCAGCCACCGACAGCGGACAGACCCCGAGAGCCAAGTCATATACATTCGGTGTGACCGTGGATTTTTAGTTATCATAGTTTACACATTATTATATATATAATATATTATGGACATCAAGAAAAATATCATACGAACAGGTCTGATGGGATTGCTGTTGACAACAACAGTGTCATGTTCAGACTTTCTCAACATAGAGCCTCTCAACGAGATTGTCCAGGACAAGTTCTGGAACAGCGAGAGTGACGTTGAGAACATTGTCGCCGGATGCTACTCAGGATTGCAGTCACAGGCGGTGGTGGAAAGGATGATGGCATGGGGAGAGTTCCGCTCGGACAATATCACCGGCGGTACCAACTACCAGAACAACGAGAGTCTTGCCAACCTTCTGAAGGAGAACATCACCGCCAAGAACGAGTTCGCCCGTTGGGAGAGCGTGTATGACATCATCAACAGATGCAACATCGTGTTGGAGTATGCACCGCAGGTGGCACAGAAGGACCCCAACTTCACCGATAGCGAGCTGAAAGCCACTCAGGCTGAGATGTCGGCAATGCGCGACCTCTGCTACTTCTATCTCATACGTGCCTTCCGCGACGTGCCTTTCAGCACCACGGCATTCACAAGCGACACTCAGGAGATGGCATTGCCAGCCACTCCGTTCAACACCATCCTCGACAGTCTCATCACCGACCTTGAGAAGGTGAGACCATACGCCGTCAGCAAGTATCCTGAGTCAAAACCTCTTTATCAGAAGATACGCATCACCCAGCAGGCCATCAACGCCATGCTCTGCGAGATGTATCTGTGGAAGAAGGACTATGCCAACTGTATAAAGTATGCCGACCTCATCATCGACGAGAAGAAGAAGGACTACGAGGAGAAAAGCAAGAACCCCAGCTTCAACGAGCTGAAGCTCTACAACGGCTATCCGCTCATCACCGACGAGGGATGGACATACAAGGGAGTGGCATTCCAGTCAGTCTTCGGTTCAAGCGGCTGTTCGTGGGAGAGCATCTTTGAACTCTACTACGACATGGACGAGACAATGCTCAAGAACGGAGCAGTGAGCTACTACTACGGCAACTCCACCACCTTCCCCGGTATCGTGAAGCCCGCCGACTACATCACCACCGACGTGTCAAACGAGCAGTTCACGGTGTATGTCAACAAGTATGACACACGTAACTATACCAACCATGAGAAGGCATCATCGTCGGTATATGGCATATCAAAATATGCCGACCAGTCATTGCAGGTGATGGTCACAAGTGCCGACATCGCAAGCTCAGGCGGTTCATGGTATGCCGAGAGCAACTGCTATGCCAACTGGATAATCTACCGTCTTACCGACATCATGCTGCTTAAGGCAGAAGCCTTGGTGCAGCAGGTGGGCGACGGCACAAGCGAGAGTGACATCCAGAAACTGCAGGAGTCATATAACATCGTGAGTGCCATCAACGAGCGTTCAAACTGCGCCTCCACCTACACTCCCATCCCCTACGACTCCTACAGCAGCAAGACCCAGATGGAGAACCTCGTGATGCAGGAGCGTCAGAGAGAGCTGATGTTCGAGGGCAGGAGATGGTTTGACCTCGTGCGCCGCTCAATGCGCGACGGCAACACCAACTACCTCATCAGTCAGGTGTCGCGCCGCGGTTCCGACAACGCGAGCATCGTGCAGAGCAAGTTGGCGAGAATGGACGCCATCTTCTGGCCCTATCACAATGACGAGCTGAAAGTGAATCCCAACCTCAAGCAGAACCCCGCCTTCGGCAGCGGCGAAGACAGTTCGTACGAAAAGAATTGATAACCCACAACAAATTATTCATAGTATATGAAAAGGATTATAAGATATGCGATGATATTGCTTGCCGGATGCTATATGGCAACCGCAGTGAGCAGCTGTTCGGACGAACCGGACATATCAAACTACTATACCTTCAAGGGCGAGATGATTTCCGACTATCTCAGCAGCCGTCCGCAGTTCAGCCAGTTCAAGACCGTGGTTGAGCGTGCCGGTATGATGAAGCAGTTGTCGGCTTACGGTGCCTATACCTGTTTCCCGCCCGTCAACGAGGCGTTCGACACTTATCTGAAGAACCGCGGACTGACCTCCATCGACCAGTTGACCGATGCCGACTGCGACACCATCACCCGCACACACCTCGTGAAGAACATGTATGCCACGGCTGACATGGCAAACGGTGTGATTGCCTCGCCGAACATGAACCGCCGTTACATCGAAGTGTCTCACGGACTCGACAACGACAGTAATGCAGTGGTGTTCCTCAACCGCTCGGCACATATCATCTTCGAACTGCAGGACGACTCAGTGGAGAACGGTATCATGCAGCCCGTGAACGAGGTGCTGGAAAACAGCAACCGAATGATTACCGACGTGATGAAGGAGAATCCGAGAATATCCATCTTCACCGATGCCATCGTGAAGACCGGCCTGAAGGACTCGCTATACAAATACCGCGATGCCACATGGAATCCCGACGCATGGCCACGTATCAAATACACGTCGCACGTGAACAAGGAAACCGCAACCGTTCCCGACACCAAGGAATACGGATTCACGGCATTCGTGCCTACCGACTCCGTACTGAAGGTGAAATACGGAATAACATCCGTGGAACAGCTCTACGACAAGGCTTGCCAGATATACGACGAGATGTATCCCGAGGATGCCAACGGCAGTCATCACGACTTCGAGAATGCCTCCGACCCGAGAAACCCGTTGTGGAAACTTGTGGCATATCATATCATCGACCGCAAGATACAGGGATGGAACTACCTGACCCCGCGCAACGACATAGGTATCATCACCACAGTGATGAACCCCGTGGATTGGTATGAGACTCTTCTGCCCCATACGATGCTCAAGTTCGAGCGTCTCACAGTGCTGAAATATGCCGGTGCGGACGTAGTGGGAGAGAGATATGTCAACCGTCGTTATGACGATGAGTATAAGGTAAGGGGCGCACTCATCGAGCGCAGTGTTGAGGCTGAGTATGACAACGAGGCAATCAACGGACGTTACTTCTACATCGACGACCTTCTCGCCTTCGACACCACCACCCGCGACATCGTGGATAACGTGAGAATAAGAATGGACTTCTCGACCATCTTCCCCGAGTTGGAGACCAATATCATCCGACAGAACGGAGACGCATCGCAGCAAGACCCCGACTACGACGAGACAGCCAAGTACGGACGTAACTACTACTTCCCCAACGGCTATCTGAAGAACGTGAAATCAACGGGTACGTTTGTCTATCGCCGTCCCCACAACTGGTATGACTGCTATGAGGGAGACGAGTTCAACCTCTTCGGCAACTTCGACTTCACCTTCAAGATTCCTCCCGTGCCTTACGAGGGCGACTGGCAGATACGTCTTGGATATGCCGCCGAGGGTACGCGAGGCATTGCACAGATATACTTCGACGATGTGCCACAGGGTATTCCTTTGGATATGACCAAGCAGCTCAACGACGCGTCGCTGTTGGGTAGCGACTGGAAGTCAGACTACACCGTGATGTCCATCACCGAGTTGGCTGCCGACCAGAAGGCACTGAAGAACAAGGGCTACTACAGAGGAGCCGCCGGAGGCTATCGCTACAACCAGGGTTCTACCACGACGACTGTGTTCGCCACATGGCCCATCACCCTGCGCCGCGTGCTCTGCACAGTGCATCTCGACCCCAATATTGACCACTACATCCGCATCCGTTGCGTCAGCACCAAGCAAGGAAACGACAACGAGTTTATGCTCGACTATCTGGAACTTGTGCC
>JBJEAV010000001.1:4659-13901 GCA_051869395.1 Prevotella sp. | reverse complement strand
GCACCAAGCAAGGAAACGACAACGAGTTTATGCTCGACTATCTGGAACTTGTGCCCAAGAGTGTGTATGGAGTGACAGACGAGGGACAAATTGAGGATATGTTGTAGAAAAATAATAATTAGAAACAATGAGAATACAATATAACAACATCATCAAGGCCGCGGCGGCTGTTATCGCCGTCGCTGGCTCAACGGCTTGCAGCGACACGTGGGACGACCACTATGCTGCTGCCGACAACACTGCCAACGGTACGGTGTGGGAGGCTCTGCAGGCTGACAACAGCCTGACGAACTTCACACGCGTGGTGAAGGCTTGCAACTACGACCTCGTTCTCAGTGGCAGTCAGACACTGTCGGTGTTCGCACCTACTGACAATGCCTTGGGACAGGCTGAGGCCGACGAACTGATTAGGCAGTATGAAACCGAGAAGCAGGGCGGCGTGAAGGACGATGACAACAAGGTGCTGAAGCAGTTCATCAAGAACCATATCTCGCTTTACACCCACCCGGTGTCAACACTTTCCGACGATTCCATCACAATGATGAACGGCAAATACACCGTGCTCACATCGTCAACCATTGGCGGCAAGGCTCTCAAGCAGACCAACCAGTTGAAGAGCAACGGTATGCTGTTCACCGTGGAAGGACAGATTCCCTACTATCCCAACGTGTATGAATATACAGGTCAGGACAGTGAGCTTGACAGTGTGTATAACTTCCTGAGCAAGTATAATGAATATGTCTTCGACGCATCGCAGAGTGTTCCCGGTGAAATCAAGGACGGAAAGACACATTACCTCGACTCAGTGACAGTGCTCAACAATCCGCTGTTCAACAAAATCGGATTTATCAACCGTGAGGACTCCGCCTACTGGATGCTCGCTCCCACCAACAGCGAGTGGAACAGGCTGACTCAGGAGTATGACAATTATTTCATCTATGACAAGTCGGTGAGCAACCGCGACTCCATGCAGTACACCAACAGCCGTATGGCATTGGTGGGCGGAGGCATATTCAATGCCAACGAGAACTATGGAATACTCGGTGCGGACACCCTCTATTCCACATTGGCTATATCTCGTAACTTGAAGTCTTATACTGATATCATCGACTATAATTACTACACATACGCGAATCCCTTCGCAGCCGGTGGTATCTTCGAGGGCACGGAGGACATCGAGTTGAGCAATGGTCATGTGCGCAAGGCCCAGGACTATCGCATCAGCAAGTATCAGACCTTCGCGCAGAGCAGTTTCGTGAGTGCGGCGATGACTCAGTATCAGGACACCATCCTCAATGCCGAAGACCCGCTGACCCAGCGCACGGTGGTTTCCACCAATCCGTTCTATAACAAGATCTACTCGAATGTCTTCGCCGAGATTGTTCCCGAGAACTCGGGAGTAAACCCACAGGTGACATTCAAGTTGCCCAATCTGTTGTCGAACATGGGATATGACATCTATGCGGTCTTCGTGCCTGCCATAGCCTACGACACGTATGCCACTGACGAGCAGCGACTGCCATGCCGTTTCATATCCTATCTCACATACAACGACCTCAACGGCAAACCGGTCACCTCTCGCCTCACCGGCACCTTCGAGACCAAGCCAGACGTAGTTGACAGTGTGCTGTTGGCAAGCGACTATAAGTTCCCGACATGTACATACAACACCGACAAGTATGTGAAGCTGAGAATACAGTCGGCGGTGGGCAACAGCCAGACCTCCAAGTACTCACGCACCATGCGCATAGCCGGATTCTATATCAGGCCACATAAACAATAACCCTTCTAACATAAGATATCAAACGTATGAAAAGATATATATTCTCCGTACTGTCGGCCTTAGTCTTGGGAGGCAGTATAGCCATGGCACAGAATGTGAAAACCATTAAGGGACGTGTGCTTACATCGGCTTCCAACACTCCGATTGAGGGAGCTATGGTGAGCGTGGAAGGCGTGAAGGGTTACAGTACTCTGACCGACGAAAACGGATGCTACGTCCTCACGGTGCCTGAGTATGCCTCGTCGCTGTTCATCACGGCACCCGGCTACAACAGTGTGAAGAACGGACTGGCAGCCGGTGAGCAGCAGCGCGACGCACGCCTGCACTCGGAGTCGTTCACAAGTGATTATGAGAACACCACCAACGTCACCGGCGACAAACAGGCAGCTGGATTCAGTCTCAGCAATGCCGCCTCTATCGAGGAGGAAATCCAGAAACGCCTTGGTGCTGACGTGCATACCATTCAGCGCAACGGTACTTCTGGTATCGGTGGCGTGATGCTTATGAACGGTCTTAACTCGCTCAACGTCAATGCCCAGCCTCTCATCGTCATCGACGGCGTGATTATCGACCAGCAGTATGGCCGCACCATGCTCCACGACGGATTCTACAATAATATCCTGTCGAATGTCTCAGTGTCGGACATCGAGAAGGTGACTGTGCTGCGCAACGGAACTGCCCTTTACGGTGCCAAGGGTGCCAACGGCGTGATTGTCATCGAGACAAAACGCTCGCACAGTATGGCTACACGTATCACGGCAAGTCTCTCCGCAGGTGTGACCCTCGAACCGAAGTTCATCGACATGATGGATGCCACGCAGTACAAGAGCTATGCCTCCGACTTGCTCTCCACCACCAATACCACACTGACGAGCTTCAAGTTCCTGAATGACGACCCTACATATTACTATTATCCCCAGTATCACAACAACACCGACTGGAAGGATATGGTGTATCGCACGGCATTCACACAGAACTACAACATCAATGTTGAGGGTGGTGACGACGTGGCAAGCTACAACCTCTCGTTGGGATATATGAACAACCAGAGCACCTTGGAGTGCAACGACATGAACCGCATCAACATCCGATTCAACTCCGACATCAAGTTGCTCAAGTGGTTCAGCGTGCGTTTCGACGCTTCGTTCGCCAACCAGGTGCGCAACATGCGCAATGACGGGGCACCGGCTGACTACAATGAGGGAACACCCACATCCACGGCTTTCCTTGCATACGCAAAAAGTCCGATGCTCAGTCCCTATTCATACGCCAACGGACAGCTTTCCGACAGTTATCTCGACATCTCCGACGAGAGCTATCTCGACGAGGCACTCGTGAAGTACAGCAACTATAACTACAAGCTCGCCAACCCGCTCGCCATCAACGAATATGGTGAGGCAGAGAACAAGAACCACTTTGAGAACTCGATGGTGAACATTGCCATCACACCGAAGTTTGAGTTCAACGATCATCTCTCGCTGACTGAGCATTTCAGTTATAACCTCGTGAACACCAACGAGAAGTATTATATTCCCACAAGCGGAGTGCCCGATTACTACGTAAGCAGTGTGGGAGCCGTTCGTGAGAACGAGGCACGCTCGCTCTTCAGTAAGCAAAACTCTGTGATGAGCGACACGCGCGTCAACTGGCACAACCGCTACAATGCCCACGACATCAACCTCTTCGGCGGTGCCCGCATCAACTGGGAGAGCTATTCGATGAACTCGCAGTTGGGTTACAATACGGGTAACGACAAGACCCCGTTCATCACCACCGACCTTCTGAACGTGAAGACGGCAGGACTCAAGGATGACTGGACATCAATAGCATGGTATGCACAGGCAAACTATAACTATCTCGGCAGATACTTCCTTCAGGCAAACCTCACCGCAGAGACGTCATCACGCTTTGGCGAAGATGCCGACGGAGCCATCGACGCCTTCGGAACGGCCTGGGGCATCTTCCCCGCAGTGCAGGCATCATGGGTGATAAGCAACGAGCCTTGGATGGCAAGCATCGGTGCTGTCAACTATCTCAAGCTCTCGGCAGGATATGACGTGAGCGGAAATGACGACATCGACAACTACGCATCACGCAGTTACTTCCAGGCTATCAAGTTCCTTCAGTCAATATCGGGTATCTCGCTCGGCAATATCGGTAACAACCACCTGAAGTGGGAGACCACAAAGAAATGGAACGTGGGACTTGAGACCAGTTTGCTCAACAACCGCCTGCATCTCAGTCTTAACTACTTCAACAGCAAGACCACCGACCTGCTTACCTTCCAGTCGCTCGGCTATCTCTCGGGTATCGAGAAGAACTGGAGCAACGGCGGTGAGCTGAAGAACAGTGGATTTGACGTGAGTGCAATGGGCAAGATTCTCAGCACAAAGGACTTCCAGTGGGAGCTTGGAGCAACGGTAGGACACTACAAGAACGAGATTACCGCCCTGCCCGACAACCAGCAGTACATTGACACCGAGGTATATGGCGCAACCATCCGCACCGCTATAGGCAGTGCCGCCAACCTCTTCTACGGCTATCGCACCAAGGGTGTGTTTGCCACATCAGAGGAAGCCGCACAGTCAGGACTTTATATCCTCGACGAGAATGGAGTGACACGTCACTACTTCTCAGCCGGCGACGTCATCTTTGCCGACATCGACGGCGACAATGCCATCACCACAGCCGACCGTGAGGTGATTGGCGACCCCAATCCCGACTTCTACGGCAATATCTTCACTTCGTTGGCATGGAAGAGGTTCAAGCTCGACATCAACTTCAACTACTCCGTCGGCAACGACGTGTTCAACTACATGAGACAGCAGTTGGAGTCAGGCAGCCGTTTCATGAACCAGACACTTGCCATGACACAGCGCTGGCAGAACGAGGGTCAGGTGACCGCCATTCCTAAGGCTACATTCCAGGACCCCATGGGCAACAGCCGCTTCAGCGACCGCTGGATAGAAGACGGCAGTTATCTGCGTCTGAAGACCGTCACACTGAGCTATACCCTCCCCGTGAACAGCAGTTTCCTTCAGGGACTCCAGTTCTGGATTCAGGGCAACAACCTGCTGACCTTCTCCAAGTATCTCGGCAGCGACCCAGAGTTCTCGCCTACATCGGCAGTCATCGGCCAGGGCATCGACCTCGGACAACTTCCGCAGAGCCGCAGCATTGTGGCAGGTATTAAGATTAACCTCTAAAGACATACGACATGAAAAAGTTATCATATATAATTCCCGGTGTTATGCTGGGTCTGTCAGCACTCACTGTCACCTCATGCGGTGATATGCTCGACAATGAATCGGAGCACTTCATATATGCCGACAAGGGCCATCTGGACAATGCCACCGACACACTCTATTCAGTGATTGGCATACTGAACAAGATGCAGGCACTGTCCGACCGCACCGTGTTGCTCGGCGAACTGCGCGGCGACCTTGTGGATGTGAACAACTACACGTCAGCCGACCTGCGCGAGATTGCCAACTTCGACATCAGCGACGACAACGTGTATAACTCACCGCGCGACTATTATGCAGTAATCAACAACTGCAACTACTTCATAGCCAATGCGGACACAACGCTCAAGAACAACCGCAACGAATATGTCTTCCGCCGCGAGTATGCCGTGGTGAAGGCTTTCAGGGCATGGACCTACCTGCAGTTGGCACTCAACTATGGCAAGGTGTCGCTTGTAACCACCCCCATACTTACCAAGGACGACGCCGAGCGCGACTATCCCAAGGCAGGTATCGAGGAGATATGCAAGTATTTCATCAATGACATAGCTCCCTACGTCAACGAGGAATATCCGCAGTATGGGGTAATCCGTGGAAACGACACCCGCCTGATGTATTTCCCGATCACATTGCTTATGGGAGAACTCAACCTCTGGGCAGGCAACTACCGCGATGCCGCGCTCTGCTACTATAACTATATCAGCAAGCGTAACGGACAGAACTCGAGCTATCCCGTTTCCACCAACAGCATCAATTGGCAGGACGACAAGTTCACCTTCACCCGCGACGGTTATTCCTCATACACCTTCTCGATGGAGGACTTCTCTTCTACCGGGGAGCTGATTACGATGATTCCCGGTGACTCAATCCCCTCGGAGGGCAACTACAGTGAGCTTCAGGACATATTCAGTTGCAATGCCAACAACCAATATAATAATAAGGTGGTGCCCTCGCAGGGACTCAAGAACCTCTCGGCAAGCCAGAAATACTGCCATCTCGACAATGCCAAGGAGATACAGTATGCCCCGGCAGAGCTTGACGGATTGAAGAGTGGCGACCTTAGGCTCTCGGCTGTTTATTCGCAGGGACACATGTTCGGTGGCGGCTCTTCCTTCGACCGCAACCAGGAGGTGTGGACAAATCAGAAGTTCACAACCCGCAACGTGCATATCAACCGCCGCACCTTGGTTTATCTGCGTATGGCAGAGGCACTCAACCGTGCCGGATTCCCGCGCTTCGCGTTTGCCATCCTGAAGACAGGTGTCAACAATGAGGTCATCGAGAACGAGGTGATGCCGTATTATCCCGGCGAGGAGGGATTCCTTTCGCAGTTCGACTTCCCCAACTCCCTCTATGTGCTGAGGTCAAAGGCAGCGCTCAACTCCGAGAACACCATCGGAATACATGCCCGTGGATGCGGATGGACAGAATATGACAATTATTATATCTTCCCTGATAATGAGGGATTAAGCGGTGCCGAACGTATTAATTATCAGATAGGGGCAGTGGAAGACCTTATTATCAACGAGAATGCTCTTGAGACGAGCTTTGAGGGCTACCGTTTCTACGACCTTATGCGCGTTGCGCTTCGCCGTGGCGATGCCTCCTACCTTGCCGACAGGGTATATGGACGTCGTGGCAGTCAGAGGGTCGGTGAGATGAAGTCGCTCATCAAGTGTGATCTCAACAACTCTTCTAACTGGTATCTTAAATGGAATGGAAAAATAGGAATAGACATTGAATAACATGAAAAAGAGATTATTGACCATAATGACAGTGCTGCTCGCCTCTGCGGGCAGCCTCCTCGCCCAGAAGTCGGTATATATACCCGAGGAGTGGCGAAACCGTACTGATACGCTTATCTATGCCGACAGCGACCCCGACAACAAATACACATGGTCGAAGAGCCGCAGCCGTGAGACCGACAACTTCATCCTGCTTTGGGACAAGGGCTACGGCAATACACTGCCGTCAAATGCACCGTCGCAGTATCGTGTGGATATCGACGACCTGCTGAAGAAGGCTGAGGAGTTCTATGACCTGGAGATAAACAAGTTGGGATTCGTTGACCCCGAGAACTCAAACCTCAAGAAATACAAGGCAATGATTCTTATGAACCACACCACGGAGTGGGCTTGCTATGGCGGAGGCTACGACTATATGGTGCCGGCCCTGTGGCTTAGTCCCAACACCTGTTGGCCTGTAGGTCAGGCTGTGGCTCACGAGGTGGGACACTCTTTCCATTATATGTGCTATTCCGAGGCTTCCAACCACGGTGCCGACCGCACGGTGCAGACCGGATTCCACAGTCCGATAGGCAAGGGTAGTGTCACTTGGGAGCAGACAGCCCAGTGGCAGGCCATGCAGACCTTCCCCGAGTTGATGTACGACCAGAGTATCTTCGTCTTCAACAAGAGCCATAACTATGCCTTCACCCATGAGTGGCACCGCTATCAGAGCTATTGGTTCCTGTATTATATCTGCCAGAAATACAATGATGTGAAGAGTGTGGCAAACGTATGGAACCAGCCCGAAACGACTGCCGTGGATTTCAACGAGGCATATATGCACCTTCACGGCATCGACGTGGAGGAACTCTTCCGCCAGTATTTCGACTATGCCTGCCGACTTGTGACATGGGACCTCGACGTATGCGAGCCATACCGTAATCCGTATATCGGACAGTTTGACTATCGCTGCTCAAAACTCAAGGACGGCAACTATCAGGTGGCTCTCGCCAGTTGTCCCCAAAGCACAGGCTTCAATGTCATCCCGTTGCAGACAGCTCCCGCAGGAACAACCGTCACCACCACGTTCACTGCCCTTACTAATCGTGCCGCCCTTGCCGAGTCTGACCCCGGTGAATATCTCGACGGCAATACCCAGTGGCAGAAGACTGACTTCAGATATTACAATGCCAACTCACGCTATGGCAAGCGCGGTTTCCGTCTTGGATATGTGGTGCTCACCAAGAGCGGCGAGCGTCAGTATTTTGCCGAGGACAAGATTTATTGCACGGGAGCCAAGAAGACATCTGAGGAAGTGAGCTTCACTGTGCCTGAGAATGTTGACAAGATGTGGCTTGTGGTTTCTCCCGCACCTTCGGAGTATTTCCAGCACAAGTGGGATGACTCTATCGAGGGTGATGACATGTGGCCGTATATGGTAAGTTTCGAGGGAACTGACATTGGTACATCTGCCACTGTATATAGCTCGCCGACGATTGACGGACGCGAGATTGCCGACATCACCTTCACCTACGACATCAGTTTCCCAGCAAGCGCCACAACATATCCCGGTATTGAGTTCGGACTTGGTGCCGACGCGGGTGCAATGCTCGGCACTGCATTCCAGCTCACCCAGGAGGAGATTCTCTCCAAGATGCAGTCATATCTTGCAACCGGTCCTTACAACGGCAGGATAATGTTCTATCCCGTCAATCCCGACGGTTCGTTGGCTGAGAGCGGAAGCACCGCCAACGGCTACGGTCACTGGTTTGATGCCGAAGGCAAGGTGTCGTCTTACGGCAACGGATATGTTTATTCGGAGTATAACGCCAACTCACAGACATTCACCGTAGGTCAGTTCCCCGGCAAGGTGTCAAATGGCGAGACATATCGCATTGCCCAGGCCCTGAAGTACAGGAAGACTTCCAAGTATATTGCCACAGCCAAGTTTGTGTTCAATATCACCTTGGATGCCAACACCACCGGGTGCAAGTTGAAGTCTATTGAATATAGCGACCCGACTGGCATCAGCGGTGTAGCAGCCGAGGGGGTTCAAGGCTCACAGAGAATCTTCGGCATCAATGGCATGGAGGTATCAGGCAATGACACCGACCGTCTTGCCCCTGGTATCTATATCATGAACCACAAGAAAGTAATGGTAAAATAATTGAAGTTTCGCAAGTTGAATTATAACACAAAGACACGAAGAAGACAATGTTTTTAGATACAAAGACAACAAGCGACTTAAAAGTCGCCACAAAGCTTTACGGTAGGGAAAACTTTGTGGGCTTTGTTAAAAGCAGCCTTGGTGCTCTCTGTATCTTCCGACAGCGACAAAAACTTTGTTTCTTTGTGTCTTTGTGTTAAATAAAGCACTTGCAAAAGTTGAGTAAAATAAGTGAATTATGAGTTCTAATCTGATAAAAACAATTATTGGTGTGGTGGGCTGCGCCTTCCTGGTGTCGGCCGCCCCGCCTCGCACAATAC
>JBJEAV010000001.1:0-4559 GCA_051869395.1 Prevotella sp. | reverse complement strand
ATTGGTGTGGTGGGCTGCGCCTTCCTGGTGTCGGCCGCCCCGCCTCGCACAATACAGTCAGTGCGGCAGATTACGGTTGAGTGTCCTGCGGGCACTTCGCCCCGACTGCCTTACCTGGCATGGGTGACTTATTCCGACGGTCATGCCGAATACCGTCAGGTGAAATGGAACAACTCACCGCTCTTTGAGGAGACCGCCGCCGCCGACGTGACTAAGCATCCCGCGGGCAGCAGCTATCAGGTGAATGGTTATGTCATTGGCGATGAATCCACCGAGAATGGTTTCCCCGTCAAGGCTGACGTTAATGTCGTGGCGGGAGCATACAACACTCCCAAGGCCCCAAAGGTTCGCCCCTTCCCCTTGGGCGACGTGAAGCTCACGGGCAACAACCGACTGACATGGAACCGCGACGAGGCTATCGCCGAGATATGCCGTTGGGATGTCACGCAGCAGTTGTATAACTACCGCGACACCTACGGAATGCCGACCGACGGCTATACCCGCAGTGACGGTTGGGACGCTCCCGACTGCAAGCTCAAGGGACACGGTTCGGGTCATTACATGTCGGCAATAGCCCAGGCATACGCCGTGGCTACCGACCCCGTGCAGAAGGACATACTGAGGAAGAACATAGTGCGAATGGTGAATGAGTTGCGCGAGTGCCAGGAGCGCACCTTCGTATATGACAATGCCCTCGGACGCTATCGTGAGGCACGCGACTTCGCTCCCGAGGATGAACTGCGCGAGATGAAGGGCACGTGGGAGGCTTTCGACGGCTATAAGCACGACTATGCCCGCTATGGCTATGGTTATCTCAACGCCATTCCCGCCCAGCACTGCGCCCTCATCGAGAAATATGCCCCATATAACAACAGCGAGGGAGTGTGGGCACCGTATTACTCCGTCCACAAGCAACTTGCCGGACTTATCGACATCGCCACATACTTTGACGACAAGAGCATAGCCGACAAGGCATTGCTCATAGCCAAGGATATGGGACTGTGGGTATGGAACCGCATGCACTACCGCACATACGTCAAGCAGGACGGCACGCAGCAGGAACGCCGCGAGCGTCCGGGCAACCGCTACGAGATGTGGGACATGTATATAGCCGGCGAGGTGGGCGGCATCAGTGAGTCGCTCGCACGCCTGGCAGAGATGGTGGACGACAAGGCTGAGAAGGCTAAGCTCATCGAGGCTTCCAATTGCTTCGACGCTCCCAAGTTCTTCGACCCACTGTCGAAGAACATCGACGACATACGCACCCGCCATGCCAACCAGCACATCCCGATGATCATCGGAGCATTGCGCAGCTACAGGACCAACGGCAATCCTTATTATTATAATCTTGCCGAAAACTTCTGGACGTTGCTTCAGGGTCGCTATGTATATGCCACCGGTGGTGTGGGCAACGGCGAGATGTTCCGCCAGCCATATACACAGGTGCTCAGTATGGCTACCAACGGTATGCAGGAGGGAGAGGCTGAGAGCAATCCCGACATCAACGAGACCTGCTGCGCCTATAACCTGCTGAAGCTGACCCGCGACCTCAACTGCTATAATCCCGACGACTCGCGCTATATGGACTACTACGAGCGCACTCTGTATAACCAGATTATCGGTTCGCTGAATCCCGAGCATTACCAGACATGCTACCAGTATGCCGTGGGACTCAATGCCACCAAACCCTTCGGCAACGAGACTCCACAGGCTACATGCTGCGGTGGAACAGGTTCGGAAAACCATACGAAGTATCAGGAGGCGGCATATTTCGCCTCTGACGATGACTTGTATGTGGCACTCTATATGCCAACTGAGTTGAATTGGAAAGACAAAGGTATAAAGATTGTTCAGGAGTGTCTCTGGCCCGCCGAATCCACAAAGATAAGAATAGTGGAGGGAAAGGCCAAGTACAACTTGCATCTCCGCATCCCTTATTGGGCGACAGAGGGATTTAAGGTGAAGGTAAATGGAGCCCCCCTACCCCCCGGTGGGGGGTGTGAGGTTGCCGGGGGAACCCTCATTATACCCCCCACCGGGGGGCAGGGGGGCTGGCAGGGTGGCCTTTGGAAGAAGGGCGACATCGTGGAAATCGAAATGCCTTTCACCAAGCATATCAACTATGGTCCCGACAAGCTCTCTTCTGAGGTGGCAAGTGCTTACGGCACTCCTCTCGACGACGCATGGGTGGGCACACTGATGTACGGGCCGTTGGCAATGACCGGCACCGATGCCATCACATGGGATGACGCCACACTCTCCATCGACTCACGTCTCGACAATATCAAGGCAAACAAGCCCAATGGCTCTGCCGAGGGCAAGGACGGAAATCTCTACACGCTCACCGTAGATGGACAGACCTTCCAGCCCGACTACTTCCGCACTTCCCACTCAACCCACTACTATCGCATCAACCACACCGATGCCGCCAATACCACACACGACGTGACTGCGGCAGAGATAGACAAGAGCCAATTGACATCTCTCATAGCAGTGGCTGAGGAGCGTATGCAGGAGCGTGACAAGTGGGCACCCCACGGATTCGGTCGCATGATGAAGGCCCTTGAGGATGCCCGTATGGTAAGCAACAGTACCGAGGGACTCACCCAGAAGAAGGTGAACAGTGCGGCTGCCATGCTCAACAAGGCGGTCAACACCATGCGTCCTGGAAACCTGGCAGAGATGGAAGACCTCCGTCCGCTGAGCGGTTTGCTCCGCAGGGCAGGCAAGGTGGATTCCACTTCATCAGAGTCCTTGCGCGAAGCGGTAGAATACGCCCAGATGGTGGTGAAATACGTCACCGACGGCAGTGGCACCCACGACATGATAAAGACTGCGGAGGAGAAGCTCCGCAAGGAGATAAACAGGTGATTTGACTTTTAATAAATGGGGAAGTTATGGAGTAACTATAAAGCTGGTATAATTATAAACACAAAGACACGAAGAAACAAAGAATATTCGCTTACGGAAGATACAATGAGCAGCAAAGCTGCTTACAAAGTCCACAAAGTTTCCCTCTGCAAGCCTTTGTGGCGACTTCTAAGTCGCTTGTTGTCTTTGTATCTAAATAAAAACTTCGTTTCTTTGTGTCTTTGTGTTCTAATATATAGGATTAGCAGAATAGTTACTCCATAACTTCCCCAAATAAATAATTTTAAAAATATGAAAACCGAAATATTATCACTCGCTTTTTCCCTCTCTGCTGCTTCAGCAGCGGCACAGGGAACATTAGAAGACTACAACAGAGCCTACGCACTGAAGACCACCTTCAGCGCGGACTCTGTTTTTAACTGGGCACGCAACGTCGCATGGCGCGACTCGTCCCATATCCTTCACTATCAGATTTCCACGCCCCAAGGCCATCGGTATGTCGTATATGACGCCGACAAGGCCTCGTCGTCAGTCTTCAACTCCAAGGAGGAACTGGACAAGGCTCTCGGCATCAAACCGCGTCCGGCTCACAAGCCACGATTCAAACCGCAACCAGAGCGTCATTGGATGGAAGTGGATGAGGAGAACGACCCGCGTCCCGTCGCTTCGCCCGATGGCAAGCTGGATGCCTTTATCGAGGAATACAACGTGGTGATTCACAACACCGACGAACCGTATCACAAGACTCGTCGCCTCACTCAGGACGGCACCATCGGCAAGTATTATTCCAACCGCATACAGTGGAGTCCTGACGGCAAGTATATCCTCGTGTGCAAGCGTCGCCCCGTGGAGAAACGCTATGTCTATTACGTGGAGTCGTCGCCCTCCGACCAGTTGCAGCCAAAGCTCCATAAGCAGGAATATGCCAAGCCGGGTGACGAACTGCCGCAGCACTACCCCGTAATCATCGAAGTGGCAACGGGCAAGGCTGTAGAGGCAGATGCCTCACTGATTGACAACCAGTATGACCTGGATTGGATGCAGTGGAGCCCCGACAGCAAGTATGTGACTATGGAGTACAACCAGCGCGGGCATCATCTCTACCAACTTTTGGCAATGGATGCAGCCACTGGCAATCTGCGCACTGTTGTGGAGGAGAAGGCAAACACCTTCGTCAACTACACCCGCCTGTGGCGACAGTTCATCAACGACGGCAAGCAACTGCTATGGCTCAGCGAGCGCGACAACTGGAACCATCTTTATCTCTACGACGTGAAGACCTCCAAGGTGATTCGCCAGATTACCAAGGGACCGTGGTGCGTCAGGGATATTCAGTATGTGGATGAGCAGGAGGAAACTATTTATTTCTCCGCATCTGGCAGAAATAACGGCGAGGACCCCTATCATGTGCATTATTATAAGATAGGTATTGACGGCAAGAATCTCGTTGAGCTAACTCCTGAGCCAGGCAATCACAATGCCACTTTCAGCTACGACCGCCGCTATCTCGTGGATACCTATTCCACAGTAGCCTCCGCTCCAGTCACCGTACTGCGCAATGCTGGCGACGGTTCATTGGTGCGCACTCTTGAGACTGCCGACATCTCCCGACTGGAGAAGCACGGTTGGGTGGCTCCCGAGGTGTTCGTGGCAAAGGGTCGCGACGGAGTGACCGACATGTGGGGCAT